>CAYTJI010000020.1:0-12333 GCA_964438065.1 uncultured Desulfobacteraceae bacterium
GCGGGATCACTTGTCTGCCTGTGCGTGCCCGCACGCAGACAGGTGCGGCGTACCGTATGTACGCCTCTGCATCATCCCTTGATTTCCTTGGCCTTATGCAAAAATTCGCATTTCCGGATCAGAAACTCACCCGTGCCCCGAATTTCATTTATGGATGGGCACTAGTGTCCTAACATCACACAACAGGAGATGATCATGCCATGAAACTCGTATTGACAAATTTCAGTATCAGGCATCCCTGGCTCACAGTAATCATCGTCCTGGTCGTGACCGGGATTCTGACCTCACAGTTTCCCAAGGTGCATTTCGACAATGACCCGGAAAATATGCTCGCAAAAGACGAACCTGTCCGTGTTTTTCACCATCTGATAAAAGAAAAGTTCAACCTGTACGACTTTGTCATCGTGGGCATCGTAAACACCACGGACCCGGACGGGATCTTCAATGTCCAGACACTTGGCCGGATCTATGACCTCACCGGTGAACTGCTGACCCTGAGCCGCGGCCCCGACAAAATACCTACCGTGATCCTGCCCGCAAGAGTCGGGCGAAAAGCGGAAAAAATTACCGTGGACCTCAGATCCGACCGGTTATGGGACCGCGCCCTTGCCTATGCCTTCCGACATGACCCCAACAACCTGTTTGACGCAAAGGGCAACAGCGCCATCATCGGTCGTGAAATCCTGAGCCCGAGCGTTATCGACAACATCAAACAGGCGGAGTTCGGATCCCTCCGGATCGAATACCTGATGGAACATCCTCCCCAAACCCGTAAAGAGGCGCTGGAAATCCGTGACGACGCCATGAACAACCCGCTCTATTACGGAACCATCGTATCCGAGGATGGAAAAGCCATCTGCCTGTATATTCCCATCGTCAACAAGACCTTCAGCTATAATGTCGCCAGGCTGGTGAAGGCACTGACAAAAAATTGGAAGGGGGCGGACAAGATCTATATCACCGGTCTTCCGGTGGCGGAAGACACCTTTGGTGTTGAGATGCTCATCGAAATGGTGACTTCCGCGCCCATAGCCGGGCTTGTCGTTTTTCTTCTCCTCCTGATTTTTTTCAAACGCGTATCCCTGATTATCGCACCCATGCTCATCGCCATCATCAGTATCCTCTGCACCATGGGCCTGCTGATCGGTCTCGGGTTTGATGTACATCTGATGAGTTCAATGATAGCCATTTTTCTCATGCCCATTGCGGTTGCAGATTCCGTCCATATCCTGAGTGAATTTTTTGATGCCTACCACAAAATCCGGGATAAGGCGAAAACCATCCGACATGTCATCGGGCACCTCTTCATGCCCATGCTGTATACCAGCCTGACGACCATAGCCGGTTTCGCTTCTCTGGGGACAACGCCGATTCCGCCCGTACGGATATTCGGACTCCACGTCGCATTCGGCGTCGCTCTCGCGTGGGTTCTCACCATGACTTTGATACCGGCCTACATCATGCTTGCGGTTTCAAAAAAATCCCTCGACCGTCTGGAAACACATTACGAAAAAGTCAAACAAAGCGCTCCAGGCCTCAACCGTCTGCTGGAATGGCTGGGCTCATTCAGTTATTTTCACTGGCGACTGATCGGTTCTCTGACCCTTGTCATTGTCGCGGTATCGGCCTACGGCATTTCGCGCATAAAGGTCAACGACAACCCGGTCAAGTGGTTTACCGCCAACCATCCCATCAGAGTGGCGGACCGGGTGCTGAATAACCATTTCGGTGGAACATACACGGCCTACCTGAGCTTTTCCGCCATCCGGCCGCAGGGGATGACCTGTTCTGAAAAGGCCGCCAAAATACGGATGGAGGCGGAAAAGCGCTTCGGGAAGGCCCTGCCGAAGGCGACTGCCGAGTTCCTCAACATTCTTCAGGGGCTGGAACAGCTCTACCGGAACGTATTAACCAGTGATTCCCGGAAATGTTTTTTCAGGCTTGCCAAACAAGCAGAAAAGATTGATGCGCGGACCATGACCTCATGGAATAACCTCGCCGACACCATCAATTACCTGGAGCCTGAAGGGCTGACCTATGAAAAATTGCTCAAAGCGATTGAACATGCCGCGGATGTAAACCCATCCGACAAAAATACCCTGATTCGGAAGTTGAAAGATGCCAGCGGGCTTTCAGGCGAAAAATTGATGGACAGGGCACTGGACATATGTGACGGGTACACGAAGCTTTCCTTCCGGGACTTTGTATTCGACATGGAGACAGAACTCACGGCCCCGCTTTTCAAGCAACCCAGGATGTTGAGGTATGTTGAAACACTGCAGGATCACCTCAAAAAAAGCCGGATTGTCGGAAAAACATCGTCCGCGGTGGACGCCCTCAAAAAGGCATTCTATGAGCTGATGTATGTCGCGCCTCCCTCGGATGCCACAAAGGCTGAAAAAGCGGCTTTCGCCGAACGAAACAGGAAAAACTTCGCCGTACCTGACACAGTGGAAGCGGTCGGGCAGGTTTTTACCCAGCTGGAAGGGATGAAAAAGAAGGACTCCCTGTTTCACCTGGTGACCAAAGACTATCGCGACGCGAACATCTGGGTTCAGCTCAGAAGCGGAGACAATATGGATATGGAGTCCGTTATCTGCGACGTAAAGCATTTTATGGAGTTGAATCCCCCTCCTGTAAAGCTGAATATGGGCTGGGCGGGTCTGACCTATCTCAATGTGGCGTGGCAAAACAAAATGGTCAAAGGGATGCTTTCCGCCCTGTTGGGCAGTTTTGCCGTTGTGCTGGTCATGATGATGATTCTGTTCCGCTCTCCGGTTTACGGGATTCTTTCCATGATCCCCCTGAGTGTCACCATTGCGTTCATATACGGCCTGATCGGGCTGGTGGGCAAAGACTATGACATGCCGGTTGCCGTACTGTCTTCGCTCACCCTCGGGCTGAGCGTGGATTTTGCCATCCACTTCCTGGAAAGAGCCAGAGAGCTTCAGAAGACATTCGGGAGCTGGCGGGAAGCGTCCGCCCAGATGTTCAAGGAACCGGCCATGGCGATCAGCAGAAATGCCATTACCATTTCCATTGGGTTTATCCCCCTTCTGCTGGCACCGCTCGTGCCGTACAAAACTGTCGGGTTTTTCCTTGCAACCATCATGGCCGTGTCATGGGCAGCGACCCTGTTTATTTTGCCTGCTCTGGTTGCCATGCTCAGGAAAAGGCTGTTTCCTGACGAAAATTGACACCTAAAACCTTCATAAACTGTTTTCAAAAAAGGAAGTTGTATTTCTAATATCAGTGAATTATGTGATGATGGGCTTGCATGTCACGCATCAATTCGAATCCGGCCGTAAAGGCGGCTATTTCTGAAAACGGTTTACCCTGCGGGAACACCGATTTTATCCCGCCTGGAGGCGGGACGGCGTCGGCAAGGACCTGACGTATCGTCGTACATCCGCGCCCTTGCCGCCTTGCACCTACCTGCTGCAGGCAGATCTTCGGCAAACACGATGCTTGCAGGATTTAGGTGGTGCCCATCCATAAATGGCCCTTTTGCCCGATATCCGTGTTGTGCGAAAAAAATAATTCTCGGAATATCAACGATATGCCTGACTGTCCCGTCCGGACGGCAGACAGACAACGCACAGGCAGGCACCGAGTGGGTGCAAAAGTGGTCGTTTTTCACAGGTCTCAAAAGCCCCCCGGTTCAGACCTCGGGTTGGGGAGGGACCGCCCGCCCTGTACACGGGCAGTGGATTTACCGGGATTCGGAAAGGGAAAAGGGATTGGATATGGGAAAATTCTTGTCTGTCTTTTCGTGTTTTGCTGTATTGCTGGTTTCTCCGATCGCGCTGGCCGAAGAGATGACCGCGGATGAAATCGTTGTCAAGGCCGATGACGCCGCCTATTATGCCGGAACGGATGGCCGCTCCGATGTTAAAATGATAATTACCGATGCCGGTGGGGGCACACGTATCCGCGAATTTACCGTGCTCCGGATGAACACCAAGGGCCGGGACCAAAAATTCTATGTGTATTTCAATGCCCCACCGGATGTACGCAAAATGGCATATCTGGTGTGGAAGCACCCCGGCAAAAATGACGATCGATGGCTTTGGCTCCCGGCCCTGAATCTGGTCAAACGCATTGCGCCCGGAGACAAACGCACGAGTTTTGTCGGATCGGACTTCCTCTATGAGGATGTCTCCGGCCGGGGAATCGACGAAGACACTCACGAACTTGTCAGGACTACGGATACCCGGTATGTAATAAAAAATGTCCCCAAGGAACCCGATACGGTAGAATTCTCCTATTATCTGGTGTGGATAGATAAAGGATCGTTTCTCCCCCGAAAAGCAGAATATTATGACAAAAACGGCAAACTCTACCGCAGGGTTGAAGGATTGCGGGTCGAGAACATTCAGGGGTATCCAACTGTAGTCGAATCCGTAGCCAGCGATTTGACAGGCGGGAGCAGTACCAGAAATATTTTCAGCAACATCCGGTACAACATCGGTCTGAAGGAAAGAATCTTCACCGAGCGTTTTCTGCGCCGGCCCCCGCGGGACGTAAGAAGATAACATGCGGAGATACTTGTTGTGATGCATTTCAGAACGGTCCTGCCCGTCCTCGTCGGCATCCTGCTGAATATTTTCCCGGCAAACGCCCTGGCCTGGAAGGATTCGGTTCCGGACGGTCTTGGAATCGACCTGCACGGTTTTGTTGATGTCCGTGCCGGTACCCGCACCCAGGACGACCCTGATCAGGGCAACACCAGCCTTGCCGAGGCCCGTTTGCAGACGGATATCACAAAGATGACCGATTCTCTAACATTTGAGGTTCGTACGGATTTTCTGTACGATTACGTAGCGGATCATACCGACCTGGATTTGAAAGAAGGGACCGGTGAAATCGATTTGAGAGAGGCCAATGTTCTGTTTTCCCCATTTGAATTCATGGACGTCAAAGCAGGCAGGCAGATCCTGACCTGGGGAACCGGGGACATGCTTTTCATCAATGATCTGTTTCCAAAAGACTGGCAGTCCTTTTTTATCGGACGCGATGAAGAATATCTCAAAGCACCTTCAGACGCTGTTTTCATCAGTCTTTTCCCTGAATTTGCAACGGTTGACATTGCCTATACACCCCGGTTCGATGCGGATCGATATATTCGGGGCGAGCGTGTATCCTTCTGGAATCCGGCACTGGGCACGAGAAGCGGCGCTGATGACATAATTGATGTCAACCGTCCGAACCGATGGTTTCACGATGATGAACTGGCCGTGCGGCTTTACCGCAATGTCGGCGACTATGAAATCGCCTTCTACGCCTATAACGGATTCTGGAAAAGTCCCGGCGGTCTGGACCCATTTTCAGGCAGATTTTTGTTCCCGGCGCTGCGGTCCTATGGTGCCAGTATCCAGGGCCCACTGGGAAGTGGTATCTACAGTTTTGAAGCGGGACATTATGTTTCACGCAGGGACAAAGATGGAGATAATCCGTTTATTAACAACAGTGAAATAAGGCTGCTGACAGGATACGAAAAAGAGGTTGCCAAAGATTTCACGGCAAGGGTGCAGTATTATCTTGAGTATATGGCTGAATACAATAATTACAAGAAGGCGTTGCCTGCGGGCCAAAAGGCCCGTGACAGGGATCGGCACGTGTTGACGCTTCGTCTGACAAAACTGCTTTTCAGCCAGAACATGACCCTGTCCTTTTTCTGTTATTATTCCCCGTCTGATGAAGACGCCTATCTGAGACCCATGATAAAATACAAGCTCACAGACGCCTGGCTTGTAATGGCCGGAGGCAACATATTCACCGGAATTAAAGATTATACATTTTTCGGCCAGTTTGAAAAAAACTCAAATGTGTACGGGGTTGTCCGCTACAGCTTTTGATCTTACGCGGAAACGGAAAGATCGGTTCAAAGAGACCGTTCCGGATCATGTGCAGTCGGAGGGGGGAAACCCGACAGATACTTAGCCGGTAACATCTCAAAATTCTACAAACAGGATGTTTGAGTCCGTCCGTGAGCATGCGCCCGGAGGAGACTTCAGACGACCAATTTCGGATAGAGACCTTTAAAAAATGACCGATTTTGTGCCAAATCAAGTTGAAGATCTCCCGCTGACAAGCGGGAGAGAAGACGAATCACGCCATGGTGTGAATAACCGCAGGAATATATTGAATATTTCGAGGATCATAATTTGAGCCTGACCTGTCTGCGTGCCTGCCTGTCCCGTTTGGACGGCAGACAGGCAACGCATAGGCAGGCGCCGAGTTGGTGCAAAAGTGGTCGCTTTTCAAAGGTCTCGGATAGCCACCAGTTGTGAGGTATTGTATGTACAAGGCACGCGTCCTTTTCCTGTGTGTTGGAAATTCCGCTAAAAGCCAGATGGCGGAAGGATTTGCAAAAACCATGGCGCCTCCTGATGTCGGCGTCTTCAGCGCCGGGAAAAATCCGGTACAGACCGTTCATCCCCTGGCTGTGGAGGCCATGAAGAACTTTGGCATTGATATTTCCGGACAACGGCCCAAATCGATTGAGGAGGTCTCGGAACACGAATTCACTCTGACGGTCACATTATGCCCGGAATCCGAATTAAGCTGTCCGCTGCTCGCCGGATCACCCGTAAACGTTCACTGGGCCCTGGAGGATCCCGAGGCCGCAACCGGTCCTGAGGAGGAACTTCGGGAGCGCTTTGTGAAGACAGCCCAAAAAATCAAGGGCCTTGTCTCCGACCTGTTCCACATGGGATATTTCAAGGCCTTTGTTCAGCAGAAAACCAATTTGGGCAACATTATCAATTCCCTTTCCGAGGGGATCCTCTCTCACGGGCCTGACAGGAAGATCACTTTCTTCAACGAAGGTGCGGAAAGGATTACAGGTTTTTCCGCCACCGAGGTTATGGGGAGGGACTGCCACGAAATATTCGGATCACCGTTCTGTGGTCCAAATTGTTCATTCTGTGACGATTATGATATCCGGAACGTCACGAAGCGGCAGTACCCGACCGTTTTCTACAACGCCCACGGAGTGAGAAAAGATTTTAAGGTTTCGGTCATTCCCCTGGTTGACAGCGTGGGAAATATTTACGGCATTGTGGCCTCTTTTACCGACCGGTCCGAACTGAAAAAACTCAAGGAAAATCTAAAAGAGAAACGAAGTTTCAGGAATATCATCGGGCAGGATCCACGAATGATCGACGTTTTCGAACAGATCCGGAATATCGCCCCACATGATTATCCGGTGCATATCTCTGGTGAAACCGGCACAGGAAAAGAACTTGTCGCCCAGGCAATTCATTATGAAAGCCCCAGAAGCGGGGCCCCGTTTGTGCCGGTAAACTGCGGGGCACTTCCTGAAAGTATTATTGAAAGCGAACTTTTCGGGCATGTAAAGGGCGCTTTTACAGGCGCAACAAGAGACAAGAAAGGGCGGTTCGAGCTGGCCGAAGGGGGCACTATCTTTTTGGACGAAATCGGGGATCTGCCCATGTCAACCCAGTCAAACCTCCTGAGAGTGTTACAGGAAGGTAAATTTGAAAGGGTCGGGGCTGAAAAAACCACTTCAGTGAATGTCCGCCTCATCAGCGCAACCAACAAGGACCTCAAACACGAAGTCGATAAAGGTCGGTTTCGAAAAGATCTGTTTTATCGTCTGAATGTGATTCCTCTGTCTCTCCCTCCTCTCCGCAAAAGGAAAAACGACATCCCGCTTCTTGTTGAGCATTTCCTGGAACAGGCGGCGGAAAAAAGCCGGAGCACTCCGTACCGGATTTCAGATGAGACTTTGTCGGTTCTGATGGATTATGCGTGGCCGGGTAATGTGCGGGAACTGCAAAACGTTATTCAATTCGCCATTGTAAAAAGCCGTGGCGGTCCGATTACCCGGGATCACCTGCCCCTGGAGCTTCGGCAGGCCATGGAAAACATCTCCAGACCCGGTCCTGCAAAGAAATTGAGGACGGAGCCCGTAAGGGACGCGCTTATCAAATTTGCCGGCAACAAAACAGCCGCAGCAAAATTTCTGGGTGTCGGTCGGGCAACGCTTTACCGGTTTCTGGAAAATCACCCGGAAGCGCTTGACGCAAGGAATCGATAGGCTCACGGGAAAACAGACGGGCTATCCGGTGCCCGGTAATTACCGGTCCGTATTGATGGCGGAAAAAGGCAGAAAAACGACCTTGTTTTGCAGACCGATATGGATGGCCAGTCTCAGTTTGGCTGCGGAAAGGGCTTCATCCGTGCCCTTTCCCGGGAAAAACAAAAACCCGTGTGCCAGTTCGCCGGGATGAATCGCAGAATTTTTCAGGCTGCGTTGTGCAAGATCTTTCCGAATCTTTTCTCCGGTGGACAGGTAGGCACGGCTTCCCCCCGAAAGCATCCCTGCGGCCGCCCCGACTGCCGCACCCGCTGCAGCCTTGTGCGCCACATCATGACCGGATACAATCCCGACAGCCAGCCCGACGAGCGCGCCTGCGGCTCCGAGCAACGCTGCGGGCTTGCCCGCTCCTTTGACGGCTTCTCCCATATCGACATGTCCCTGAATCCGGTTGTAGGCCTCTTCGGATGAAAGAAGCGGCCATGCCTGGCCCTGCCGGTCAATGAGAAATGTCTGGGAAGGATCGATGCGGACTTCTTCTTTACTCTTGTTGTCAATAACCACCTGAACCGGAAGAAGACCCGCCCCCCGGATATCAAACCCGAAGTGTTTTTCCGCTACTCCGGAGTTGAGGTAGACTTCTCCCGTCATCGCCACGCCATCAATTGTGATATGGTCCGGCTGGGCTTCCGGAAACGGGATCGGGGCGACATTATGTCCGTATGACGCACAACCGGATACAAAAAGCATGCAGAGAAAAACACGGATTTTTGACCCGGACTTCAGCACGGATTTTTTTTTCATACAAAGAAGATTCATTGGCAGACCCCTGTTCTGATCTCCTGCACGACCCGCCCGGGCACTTTTTGCGGGCAGGTGGAGATTCGGCTTTGCCGCGCACGCCCCGGCGGTTCCATGGGCTGATATTAAGTTGAGCCGGCATTGATGTCAAGCTCTCACGGCATACAGGCTGGCTGTTTTTCCGGACGCCCCTGAGATCCCGGCCCGGCGGAATCCGACCGCCACACCCCTGCGCTGTCCACGGGTCTTGAAAAACCCGATTGATGCATTATCTTTTCATGAACGGAGGCTGCCTGGGCAACGCAGGCTGTTTCCGGGTATCATGTGCGAAACAGCAGCGAAGGGACGTACTTCATGCGTGTGGCAATGCTTTCACCTGTGGCCTGGAGAACCCCACCCCGGCATTACGGGCCTTGGGAACGGGTGGTATCACTGTTAACAGAAGGCCTGGTCAAAAAGGGAATAAATGTCACGCTCTTCGCGACAGGGGATTCCATTACCCGGGCCAGGCTGCATCATGTGTGTCCTTCCGGGTATGAAGAAGACCCGGATATGGATCCGAAGGTCTGGGAATGCCTGCATATTTCCGAGGTGTTCGAGCATGCCGATGAATATGATCTCATCCATAATCATTATGATTTTCTGCCCCTCACCTATAGCCGGTTGATCTCCGTTCCCCTGGTTACTACAATTCACGGGTTTTCCTCCCCGAAGATATTGCCCGTTTACCGGAAATATGACACTTCCTCCTATTATGTCTCAATTAGCCATGCAGACCGGGCCCCCGATCTCGACTATATCGCCACGGTCTATCACGGAATCGATATTGAAAACTTTCGATTCAATGACAACCCCCAGGATTACCTCCTTTTTTTCGGGCGCATTCATCCGGATAAAGGCGCTGCCGAGGCGATCCGTATTGCCAGGGACAGCGGCAGGAGATTGATCCTCGCCGGGATTATCCAGGATCATGAATATTATGAAAAGCAGGTCCGCCCTTATCTGGATAACAGGGATATCAAATATATCGGCAGTGTGGGACCGCATGAACGGGACGAGGTCCTGGGTAATGCAACGGCCCTGCTTCATCCCATTCATTTCGCCGAACCGTTCGGGTTGTCGGTTGTGGAATCCATGGCATGCGGTACGCCCGTGATTGCGTATAACAGGGGAAGCATGCCGGAACTGATCACGGACGGGAAAGACGGTTTCCTGGTTTCGGACTTCGGCCAGGCAGTCGCTGCCGTGGGCAGAATTGACCGGATCGACCGGAAATCCTGCCGACAGACCGTGGCGGACCGATTTACCGACGAAATCATGGTAAACAATTACATCCAGGTATACGAAAGAATTCTCCGGGAGACAAAATCCAATGCCGGTCGTCAGCCGCTATAACAAAAATCCCGTACTCACAAGGGAAGACATCCCCTACCCGGTAGCTACTGTACACAACGCTGGGGTTGTGAAACACAAAGGCCGCTATGTGATGCTCTTCCGTTCTCATCTTCACAATGGACGGTCGATTATCGGCATTGCCGAAAGCGATGATGGTTTTCATTTCCGGGTGGGTGAAAAACCGTTTCTCATTCCTTCGGGTCAAGGGTCCTACGCGGAATACGAGGAATTCGGGGTGGAGGACCTTCGCATCTGCTCAATGCCGGAAGAGGGCTACCTGCTCACTTACAGCGGGTATTCCAGGCACGGGGTCCGGGTCATGCTGGCGCGGACGTATGATTTCCGGGAGGTGGAGAGAATGGGCCCCATCAGCCAGGCGGATATGCGGAACATTGTAATCTTCCCTCAGAAATTTGATGGCCGGTATGTTCGCCTCGACCGCCCCCATTCACGGATCTCACCGTGGTCTATCTGGATTTCCTATTCCAAAGACCTGATTCACTGGGGCGAATCCAGGGTCCTGATTAAACCCATGCCGTATCACTGGGATGAGATGAAAGTCGGTCCCGGGGCCACGCCCATAAGAGCCGAACAGGGCTGGCTCCACATCTACCACGGCGTATTCTCCACAATGGACGGCTCGATATATCGTCTGGGCGTGGCCCTGCACGACCTTCAGGACCCGTCGAAACTCCTGGGTGTCTGTGATGACTGGATTCTGCAGCCTGAAGATCCATGGGAAATCACCGGATACGTCCATAATGTCGTCTTTACCTGTGGTGCGGTACCGGAAGAGGACGGCACGGTCAAAATATACTGGGGCGGAGCAGATACGGTGATGTGTGTGGGAACAGCAAGGATTGATGCTCTGGAAAAAATGTGCCTGGATCATCCGCGACCCCCCTGTGGTTGACCTCCCTGACCGGACTTGGCACGGCGTTTTTTCAGCGTGTTATGAGATCATTTACCGGACAAAGTTTACTGAAGAAGATCGAGAGGGTGTAACAATGTCTCAACTGGATCAGAGGATAAAATCCATTGCCGTAATCGGCAATCATGTCCCCCGAAAATGCGGGATCGCCACATTCACCACGCATCTCTGCGATGCCCTGGAGCAGGAAATCCCGGATTCGGCGAACGTGATTGTCGTCGCATTAAATGATGTAAAAGAAGGCTATGGTTATCCGGATCGTGTGAAGTTCGAAATACGCGACAAGGTACAAACCGATTATCTGCGGGCGGCTGAATTTCTGAACGTCAGTAAGGTGGATGTGGCCATCCTGCAGCATGAATACGGCATATTCGGCGGGCAGTGTGGTGCCCATGTCTTTCACCTCATCAAGAACCTGAGAATGCCGGTTCTCACCACCCTGCATACCGTCCCTTCCAATCCGCAGGGGGATCAGAAAGCCGTCCTTTTTGAGTTGGGAGAAATCTCTGAAAAAATCATTGTTATGTCCCGCAAGGCGAGGGAAATGCTCACGGATATCTACCATGTTGGGGAAACAAAAATAGCGGTCGTCCCTCACGGCATTCCGGATGTGCCTTTTCTGGATCCCTGTTTTTTCAAGGACCAGTTCGGCCTGGAAGACCGGCAGGTCATTCTGACCTTCGGTCTGCTGGGTCCCGGCAAAGGGATCGAAACCATGATTGAAAGTATGCCCGCCATTGTCCGCAGGCACCCGAATGTGGTGTATGTCATCCTCGGTGCAACGCATCCGCATGTGCTCAAAGCGGCGGGAGAAGAATATCGTTATTCGCTCCAGCAGAAGGTGCAACGCCTGAACCTGGAAAAACATGTGCTGTTTTTCAACCAGTTTCTTGATATCCAGTCTCTGATCCGCTTCCTCACAACAGCGGATGTCTATGTCTGTCCTTACCCTTCGAAAGATCAGGTCGTATCCGGCACCCTGAGCTATGCCATGGGGGTCGGCAAAGCAGTCGTGTCCACACCCTTCTGGCATGCGGAAGAAGCGCTTGCCGACGGCCGCGGAATCCTGGTTCCGTTTGAAGATCCCGATGCCATGGCAAAGGGAATCATTGAACTGCTTTCCTCGGATTCCCTGCGGAAT
>CAYTJI010000021.1:0-12133 GCA_964438065.1 uncultured Desulfobacteraceae bacterium
GAAAGCGGAGATGCTTATCAGGGCTCCACTGATGCCACGGTCGCGTGCCAAGCGGCAGCATCGGATGGCATCAATGGTTACCCCTGCGGAGTTGGGGGAATCCTGAACAGAGAGCCGCAGTTCCAGGTCCATGGGAACATTACCGAACATCCGGCCTTCCATTCGGAGAAAACAGACTTTATTGTCCTTCTGCCATGGGACATAGTCGGAAGGTCCAATATGGATGTTCTCTTCATCCATGGGCATATCCAACTGGGACTGAACAGCCTGTGTTTTTGAAATCTTTTTTGACTTCAAACGGTTCCGGTCAAGCATATTCAGAAAATCGGTGTTTCCGCCGGTATTCAGCTGATAAGTCCGGTCCAGTTTTATGCCCCGGTCGTTAAAGAGCTTTGCAAGGGTCCGATGCACGATCGTGGCACCGATCTGAGACTTCACGTCATCCCCGACACAGGGGATCCCCTTCTGGTCGAAACGCGCCGCCCATTCGCTGCTGGAAACGATGAATGCCGGCATACAGTTGATCAGGCTGACACCTGCCTCAAGGCAACACTCGGCATAGAACTGCGCAGCCTTTTCAGATCCGACAGGAAGATAATTCAGCAATATTTCCGTTCGGCTTTCTACCAGTTCCCGAACAACATCGATGGGTTTCCGATCTGAGGGGAGAAATGTCCGGTGCGGGGGCTGCTGTTTCATGTGCTCTGAAACACCGTCCAGGGGATGCCCCATTTTAACAATGACGTCTTTCTCCCCAATGGATTGTATAATCGGCACGGAACAGTTGGGCAACGCGTTTATCGCCTGGTCCACTCGTGTGCCGACCTTTCGTTCATCGATATCAAAAGCCGCCGCGATCTCGATATGGTCGGGCCGGTAGCCCCCAAGGTCGTAATGCAACAGGCCCAGGTGATCCTCTCCGTGTTCTTCCCGGCTGTAATAGGTGATGCCCTGTAAAAGTGACGCCGCACAGTTTCCGACACCCACAATCGCAATTCTTATTTTCTTGTCCTGTCCCATTTTCAGACCCGTGTGTGAGCAACTGGTAAAGGGAAAAACAGGCATCTGGATTGCCAAGGCCGTCCGGACAAACCCGGTGACGCCGGACAGCCCTGTGAAAAATTGTGCCGGCCGTTTCCCGTAAGCCGTAGTCTTTCTTCAAAACTTTTTACTGCTACCCCATTTTCCGCCACAAATCAAGCCTCAAAGGAGTATTTTCACAGCAAATTTGTTTTAACCCGGTAAGCTACAGGAGGAAACACCGTATGAACATAAGGGCTTCTATCAACAGGGTTACGGAACGGGGAGGCTTCACACAAAAATATCTGCCACAGATTCTTAGAACGCGCCAAAATGAGAAACCCTCGTTTTCCCATGCCGTGTCTTGTCCCGGACTTTTTCTTCCGCACCCTTGACTAACGGGGTTCTTTTCCATATCTTCCTGTCAATTGAAGCAAATTTTTTCATCCGGTGACCATACGGTTACCCCTCCGCGATGCGAGTTCTTCCGCGTGTGCCGGAAATTTGCTCTTTTTCGGATTTATCAGGACTGTCATATAACAGGAAAGCATATGCGCCTTCACCTGCCCATCATCGGCATTACCATGGGAGACCCTGCCGGTATCGGACCGGAGATCATCGTCAAGACACTGACCGAGCCAAGCATATACGACGTCTGTCGACCTGTTGTGCTGGGAGACCCGCAAACGCTCTCCTCGGCTTTGCGGCTCGTTTCAGGGGATCTGGACATCAATGCCCTCAATGATCCCGCCGAGGCCGCATCGGTTCCCGGACAGATGGACCTTCTGCCCATATCTATTGCAGATCGAGATACCGTCCAACCGGCAAAACCAACCCTTGCAGGAGGCAAGGCAATGGTCGCCTGTATTATTCGGGCCGTGGAACTGGCCCGGGAGAACAGACTTGAGGCCGTGGTAACCTGCCCGATCAGCAAGATACTGATGCACCGGGCCGGTTATATGTACGACGGTCACACGCAGCTCATCTCCCATCTCACAGGTACGAATGAATATGTGATGATGCTGGCCGGGGAGAAACTGCGGGTCGCCCTTGTCACGATCCACTGTGCGTTGAGAGATGTGCCTGTTATCCTGAATACGGAAATGGTACACCGGACAATCGTTATAACCATGCGCTCCCTTGTCAGGGACTTCGGCCTGGGGAATGCCAGGCTGGCTGTAGCCGCACTTAATCCCCACGCAGGGGAATCCGGATTGTTTGGAACAGAGGAACATGAGATCATACAGCCTGCTGTTCACCGGGCGCAAAAGGAAGGATACCGGGTGTCCGGCCCCTATCCTCCGGACACGGTATTTCATAGGGCCGCATCCGGCCGGTTTGATGCCGTGATTGCCATGTATCACGATCAGGGTCTGATCCCCCTTAAGCTTCTTCATTTCTCTGACGCGGTCAATGTGACCCTGGGTCTACCCATCGTCCGGACGTCGGTAGATCATGGAACCGCCTATGATATTGCCGGCACTGGCCGGGCCGATGCATCCAGTCTGAAATCCGCCATCAGGCTGGCCGCGCGGATGGTGGAAAACAGAAAACGCAAGGCCTGACACGGTGATGCAGCGCTTCTGAAGCAGGAAGCCGGGAAACACTGTTCCTGCTGCTTTTTTGATTCTTCAAATCATTTGTCGTTTTTGAACCGTTCTTCGCCATGACCACCGAATTTATACGCGTTAGAGGCGCCAGACAGCACAATCTGAAAAATATCGCTGTCGATATTCCACGGAACCGACTGACGGTCATTACCGGACTTTCAGGCTCAGGGAAATCTTCCCTTGCCTTTGACACCATCTACGCGGAAGGCCAACGGAGGTACGTGGAATCTCTGTCTGCCTATGCCCGGCAATTTCTGGAACAGATTGATAAGCCCGATGTCGATATCATTGAAGGGTTGTCTCCTGCCATAGCCATTGAGCAACAATCTGGCGTGCAGAACCCACGTTCGACTGTTGGTACGGTTACGGAAATATATGACTATTTCAGGGTGCTGTTTGCCAGGGCAGGCCAGCCTTACTGTCCGGAATGCAACCTCCCGATCCGCTCCCAGACAACGCAACAGATCGTGGACCAAATCATGGCACTTGAGCCGGGCACACGGATCCAGATCCTGGCCCCTCTGATTGAGGGGAAAAAAGGGCAACATATCCAACTGTTGAAGCGGCTTCGAAAAGATGGGTTCACGCGTGTCAAGATCAATGGGGATCTCCTGCTCCTCGAAGAAAATATTGCTCTGGACAAAAACAGAAAACACACCATCAGTGTGGTCGTGGACCGGTTGGTCATCAAGGACCAGATCCTGAGGCGCCTTACCGATTCAGCGGAGCTGGCCTTGTCTGTTGCAGACGGAAACCTGGTCGTTGATATTATCGGTTCCGGAGAAATTTTCTTCAGCCGAAAATCCGCTTGTCCCAGGTGTGGGCTCAGTGTCCCGGACCTGGATCCACAAATGTTTTCGTTCAACAATCCAAAAGGGGCATGCCCCTCATGCAGTGGTCTGGGCACCAGGCCTTATTTCGATCCGGATCTGATCGTCCCGGATCCGGATCTTTCCCTGAGACAGGGTGCCATTCTCCCGTGGGCGAATCGGAATTCGCCCTATTTCCAGCAAACGCTGGACTCACTGTGCCGCCATTATCAGGTGGACGCAGACACCCCCTTTCGGGATCTTCCGGGCCATGTCCGGGACGCGTTGCTCTACGGTTCGGGTGGGGAAAAAATCAAATTCCACTGGCAAAGGGACGGTGGGACACACACCCATACCCGCCCGTTTGAAGGAATTATACCCAACCTTGAAAAGCGTTTCCACGAGACAACGTCCAGTCACGTGCGCGATGAAATCGAAAATTACATGAACATCATGCCGTGTCCGGACTGCCGGGGAACCCGTCTGAACCCCGTCAGCCGGGCGGTGCGCGTGGGAGGAAAGGCCATTCATGAAATATCCGCACTGTCCGTTGGCGGGGCCCGTGGATTTTTTGACCGGTTGAAGCTGGAGAAACGCGAAGAAACCATTGCCCGACGGATTCTCAAGGAAATCAGAGACCGACTGGAATTCCTTAAGAATGTCGGGCTTGATTATCTCACCATCGACCGGTCATCCGCGACCCTTTCCGGCGGCGAGGCGCAACGAATCCGGCTCGCGACCCAGATCGGCTCCGGACTGGCCGGTGTCCTGTATGTACTGGATGAACCCAGTATCGGCCTTCATCAGCGCGATAATCTCAGGCTCCTGGAAAATCTCAAACGCCTCAGGGACATGGGAAACACCGTGCTCGTGGTTGAACATGATCCGGAAACCATCCTGGCTGCAGACGAGGTCATAGACATGGGTCCGGGCGCGGGTCGAAACGGCGGGCAAATCGTCTTCCAGGGATCACCCGCAGATTTGGTCCGGAAAAAATCCTCATTGACCGGTCAGTACCTGGCAGGCGAGCGGTCAATTTCCATTCCCCGCTTCAGACGGAAAGGCAATAAAGGCACCATCACAATAGAAGGGGCCAGGGAAAATAACCTGAAAGACATAACGGTGGAGATCCCGCTTGGGACCTTTACCTGCGTAACGGGGGTTTCCGGTTCAGGCAAAAGCAGCCTGATCAACGGCATTCTCTATCCCGCACTGTCACAGAAGCTCTACCGATCCGGAAACCGGGTGGGAAACGTCCGGTCCGTCAAAGGCATCTATCACATCGACAAGGCCATTAATATTGATCAGGCACCCATCGGCAGAACACCCCGTTCAAACCCGGCCACATATACGGGGATATTTGCACAGATCCGGGAGCTTTTCTCCATGCTGCCGGAATCCAGGGCCAGGGGCTATAAACCCGGCAGATTCAGCTTTAATGTGAGAGGGGGTCGGTGTGAGGCATGCCGTGGCGACGGTATCCTGAGAATAGAGATGCATTTTCTCCCGGATGTTTACGTCCGCTGTGACGCCTGCGGGGGTCTCCGATACAATCGCGATACGCTGGAAATAAAATACAAGGGATATTCGATCGCGCAGGTGCTGGACATGACAGTCAACCAGGCCAGGGCCTTCTTTGAGACCATCCCGGCAATCCGAATCAGACTCGAAACACTCATGGATGTGGGACTCGGCTATATCCGCCTCGGGCAGCCGGCGACAACACTTTCCGGCGGCGAGGCCCAGCGCCTGAAACTGTCAAAGGAACTGAGCAAGAGAAATACGGGAAGAACCCTTTACCTTCTTGACGAACCCACAACAGGCCTTCACTTCGACGATATCCACAAGCTCCTCGAAGTTCTGAACAACCTGGTGGAACTTGGAAATACGGTTGTGGTTATTGAACATAACATGGACGTCATCAAGACGGCGGATCATATCATTGATCTGGGGCCGGAAGGTGGCGAAAAAGGAGGATATCTCCTCTGCAGCGGGCCTCCGGAAAAAATCGCGGCAACCCCTGAGTCATACACGGGTCAGTTTCTGAAAACAGTCCTCCGGGAATGACCCGGAAAAAGAAGCGCACATCATAGCATATCCGCCGACACCTGAGAAACGGCCCGGTCACAGGCCGCTCACGGTCGGGGATCTTCAAACTGAATTATTCAAGCGGACTCTGATTCCGGCTGTCTTCGTACAACCGGTTTCTTTTCCATGGGACTTTTGACAGGTGATAGACCAGGTTCTCAAACCGGACGGTAAAATCCACATTCTCTATCACATACCCTTCCGGTGTATTCAGCTGGACAGGGGAAAAATTGAGGATGCCCTTTATACCGGCCTCCATCATGAGATCGGCAACCCGCTGGGCAGCATCCGGCGGCGTGGTAATAACCCCGATCTGGATGTGAAGAGCATGCGCAATTCTTCCCAGCCTGTCAACCGGCTCAATAACCAATCCACCGGGCAGAATCTCCCCGATCTTTCTCGGATCCTTGTCGAAAGCCGCAACAAACCGGTAACCCATTTTCCTGAAATTGGCATTTTGTACAATGGCGTTACCCAGATTGCCCATACCGACGATACACAGTGCCCACTCCCGGTCCGTCGCCAGTATCTTCTTGATATGATGCAACAGGTCCCCCACATCATATCCAACCCCGCGAACACCGAATTCTCCAAAATAGGCCAGATCTTTCCTGACCTGTGCGGGATTCACACCGCAGAATTCGGCCAGCTTTTCAGAGGAAATGACCGAAACACCGCTTTTCAAAAGTTCCCGAAGCGGTCTGGAATACAATGCAAGCCGTTCGATGGCGGCATCGGGAATTTTAGCGTTCTTTTTCATGAGGTATACTCAGGATGCCTGTGTTTGGACCTTTGGACACCTTTAGAGGACGATCCTCTCTGCCGGGTTTTTGCGCCCGGCTGTGCGTCGCACGCAGGCAGGTCAGATTGAAATCCTGATATATCCCTGCGGTCGGGGGTTATACACCATGGTCTGATTGGCTTTTCCTGAACCCGGACAGACAACTCTAATGTATCGCTATGGGACGGGATACGCTGAATTGTGAAATTCTGCACAACACATGTAAAAAAAACAGGGTCCGGCGTGCCGGACCCTGTACATAATTCCGAAAATTAATGAAAAGCGATCTCCACAATCTTTTCAATGTCGGGGATCTTGAATACCATGATAAAGCAGATGACCAAGGCATAGATACACAGGGACTCGATCAGCGCCAGACCAATAATCATGGTGGTCATAATCTTTCCGCTGGCTTCAGGATTCCTTGCCGTCCCTGTCAGGCCACCGTTAATCGCATTTCCCATGCCGATTCCGGTTCCAAATGCAGCCACTCCGATCCCCAGGCCACAGGCAATGGCAACCCCAAAATAAATCCACAAACCCGCCGCCTGGACCGTACCATCCGCCGCTGAAGCCATGCTCGCCGTGTACAAAAGCAAGCCCGGTGTAAGCACCCCAACAAGATTTTTCTTTGACATGTTAACCTCCTTTCAAATTAGTATTATGGCCTTCTTCCAAAAAGTTTTATGAAAAAATAAGTCCCAATCTCTGAAATTCTTCGGCATTGGTCAGTGTGCTTCTTCCATGGCACCAACAAAATATATGATTGAAAGAAGCATGAACACCAGAGCCTGAATAAA
The DNA here is from genome assembly GCA_964438065.1 of uncultured Desulfobacteraceae bacterium. Classification (GTDB taxonomy): domain Bacteria; phylum Desulfobacterota; class DSM-4660; order Desulfatiglandales; family Desulfatiglandaceae; genus CAYTJI01. Next base: position 7,109 of record CAYTJI010000021.1, read on the forward strand.
ACTGACCAGGATTCCCAGAAACAGAATGGGAAGCGGCGCGAGATAGAGCCCGGCCAGCATGAAAAGAATACCGAGGACCATTTCCTTTCCGAAAATATTGCCAAACAGACGAACACTCAGGGACATGACACGGGCAAAATGGCCGATCAGTTCGATGGGAAACATCAGTGGCATCAGCCACCACACGGGTCCCAAAAAATGTTTGATATATTTCACGCCGTGGAACCGGATTCCGATAATATGCGTATAGACAAAAGTGCACAGGGCCAACGCCAGGGTTGTGTTGATGTTGGCTGTGGGAGAATAGAAACCCGGAACCAGACCGATCAGATTCCCGACCAGGATAAAAAGGAACAGAGTCGCGACAAACGGAAAAAAGAACCGGCCTTCCGGACCCGTGATATCCACCATGAAATTCTCAAGGCTTTCAATAATAACCTCAAAAACATTCTGCCCTTTTTTTGGCAGAAGCTGGACCCCCCTGGCAAACAGGGCAGCGCTGACGATCAGGATGAGCATCACAAGCCAGAAATGGGTCACATGCACAAAATGTTCGGCAAAATGTTCCAGACCAAAGGATGATAAGACGGAATTTATAAAAAATATCGGTTCCATAATCTATATGATCTCCTCTGATGACGTTTTCCGGACCATACGTATCCCAAAGCAGAAAATGCTGATCACCACCGTGGAAAGCCCAATGGTTAATCCCAGCGGATCCACCCAGCCCCGGGTGATCAGGATATAGATAATTATGCCCGCAACAACAAGTCTGAAATAGAATTTGGTAAGGATAATCTTCTTTCTGCCCCTCGTCATGCCGGCCGGGCCGAAAGCACCAACAATCGTGTTTTGAAGCAGATTAAAATTGGCGATAATAATCAGACCGCCGAGGATGATCCCCAGTGTAAAAACCGAACTCATCAGAAAATAACCTGCAATACTCAAAACCAGCAGGACCAGCCAGTTCAGCGTTCTGATCTCTTTGGAGGCTTGTTTCCAGTTCATTACAGGTCCTTGGACTTCTTGTACAGGATCTGGAGATTCCGGAATGCCGCGGCAATGCCAAAACACACGCCCACATAAAACAACCATGGCCGGGTCCCGAATTTCCTGTCAAGGTAATATCCCAAATAAGCCCCCAATGCAATCGCCAGAGCCATTGCCAGACCGATGGTGCTCAGGTATCCGAGGGCCTTGATGGTTTTTTTCAGGTCTTCATTCATTTGCACCCGCACGAACCGGCAACCACGACAGGTAATTGACTTGTGATATTTATCACAAAAGCACCGGCAAGTCAACCCTTTATTGAACAACACATTTTGATTTTTGAAAAACGGAAGCGCTCGCAGGCTGCCGTGACCCGGCGGCAACCCGTATCTACAGTGAACGAAAGGCCTCGCCTGCACACTCAAGGGTCTTCTGTATCTCTGCCTCACCGTGGGCCGTGGAAAGGAACATGGCTTCAAAGGGGGATGGCGCCAGATAAACTCCCTGATCAAGCATCCGGGCATAAAATTTTTTAAAGCGTTCCCCGTCACTTGCACGGGCCGATGCAAAATCGGTGACCGGATCAGAAGTGAAGAAAACTGACCCGATTGAACCGATGTGGTTAACGACGATTTCAGCACCTGCAGCTCTGGCAGCTGTCTCGAGACCTGAAAACAACCGGTTCCCTTTTTCTTCAAGCTCTTTATAGATATCTTTATTTTTCAATATGTTGAGCGTGGCAAGCCCGGCCGCCATGGCCAGAGGATTCCCTGAAAGGGTTCCCGCCTGATAAACTTCGCCCACCGGTGCCAGCCTGGACATGATGTCTTTTCTGCCTCCAAAGGCCCCAACGGGCAGCCCCCCGCCGATAATCTTTCCCAGGCAGGTGAGATCGGGCACGATCCCATAGATTTCCTGGGCGCCTCCGGGCGCGACCCTGAACCCGCTGATGACCTCGTCAAAAATCAGAAGGGCGTCAAATTCCCGTGTGATTTCTCTCAAACCTGAGAGAAAGGGTTTATCCGGGACAACCACGCCCATGTTTCCTGCAACCGGCTCGACAATAACCGCGGCGATCTCGGAACCATATTTCCTGAAGGCCCGGCGCACGCTTTCCAGATCCGCGAAAGGGATGGAAATCGTATGCCGGGCAAGATCAGCAGGAACACCCGGACTGCCGGGGATTCCCAGTGTGGCAACCCCGGAACCCGCCGATACCAGCAGGCTGTCGGCATGACCATGATAGCAGCCCTCGAACTTGACCAGTTTGTCCCTTCCCGTAACCCCCCGGGCCAGGCGAATGGCGCTCATCGTGGCTTCGGTACCCGAATTCACCATCCGCACCATCTCAATGGAGGGGACCATCTCCGCAATTGTTTCGGCCATGTCCACTTCAATTTCAGTCGGCGCGCCGTAACTGGTTCCCCGCTCCAGTCGCTCCTGAACCGCACGGATGACATCCGGGTGAGCATGACCCAGGATCATCGGTCCCCACGAACAGACAAAGTCAATGTATTCATTTCCGTCCGCATCCCGGATCAGGCATCCTTTCGCCTCCGTTATGAAAGGCGGAAGCACGCCCACTGCGTTTCCCGCTCTGACAGGGCTGTTCACTCCGCCGGGGATAAGTTTCCCGGCCCGTTCAAACAATAAACCGGATTTTTTCCTCATCAAAAATACTCCATGCTCGTCTTCTTGAACTCTTTCTCGCTGAAAAGGAGGGTATATTCCCCTATACCCACAACCGTGGCCATCTTGCCGGCAATTTCAACGCATTGTTCCCGGTTGTTGCCGTGAATCATGCAAAACAGATTGTATGGCCAGTCCTCCTGCGGTTCCCGCTGATAACAGTGTGTAACCTCTCTGAACCGCGCCAACATCTCTCCCACCTCGTTTATCCTTTCTTCGGGGACAAGCCAGGCGATCATCGCATTTGAACCATAGCCCGCCTTCTGATGCCTCAGGGTGGCGCCGAAACGCCGCATAATCCCCTCTTCTTTCAGTTTCTTTACACGCTCAAGAAAGGACTCTTCCGTTATTCCAATTTTTTCGGCCAGAACGGCAAACGGTTTTTTTTCAACCGGGATGTCTCCCTGGATCAAACGAATGACCTTTTTGTCCAGATCATCAATCATCGTCCGTGCGCAACAGAGCAACAAGTCGGGATTGCCCTTTTCCTTTCCTCAAAATCAGGGTTGCCAAAAAAGCCATCTTCGATGTTTGGATGCATGCCTCACCAACGTGACACCTAAATCTTGCAAGCGTCGAGTTTGCCGAAGGTGCAAGGCGGCAAGGGCCCAGACGTACGACGATACTTCAAGTGCTTGCCAACGCCGCAGGCATCACACCACTGCGTGACACGTACGGAAATGCCTCATGAACCGGCACGGGACATTTTCAAAACCACCTACGTCCGAATGGAAATATCGGATAACTCCTTTACTGTCAAGGAGATATTCCATGCCGTGTTCAACTTCCGGGGTCTGTGAGCAGGCGGTTTGCGTGCGGATGCAGTCTTGGAATTTGCCGATTGTTCTTGAAAAATCCAGCGGAATCACCTATCAGATATGGATATCAGGCAGAGGACGGTCAGAAATGTTCGGCATGCAGAAGATCGTAGAGCAGAAGATCCGGGAAGCCCAGACAAAAGGAGAGTTCGACAATCTCCCGGGCCGGGGCAGACCCATTGAGATAGAAGATGACAGCCATGTCCCCGAAGATCTCCGTATGGCCTATAAAATCCTGAAAAACGCCAATTGTGTTCCGCCTGAGGTGGCGTTGAAAAAACAGATTGTAAGAATGGAGGATATGCTGGATGACCTTTCGGATGAAAGAGAAAAATATCTTCACATCCGGAGAATCAATTTCAAAATCATGCAGCTGAACATGCTGAGAAAAACATCCCCGCTTCTGGAAGATACCGGGATTTACTACAGGAAAGTAATCGACAAGCTGGACGGGAACAAATCCGGGAAATAGAAACGCCTGCTCTTCTGATCGCCGTGACGCCGTAACAGTCTCGCCCCACATCCGGTCAACCGGGCGGATACATCTCATCAATCAGATCTCTGTATCTTTCTTCCACGACATTTCTCCTGACCTTCAGGGTCGGCGTCAGTTCGCCGGACTCCCGGGACCACAGCGGGGGCAACACTTTGAATCTTTTTATCTTCTCCACCCGTGAAAGATCTCTTGTGTGTTTTTCAATCTCCTGAGCAAACTGCACAGTCACGCGACTATCCCGGATCAGTTCTTCATCGTCCGTGAAGGCAACGCCCTTGCCTTCCGCCCACGCTTTCAGTTCCTCCCACGCGGGGATGATCAGGGCGGTAAGATAACGCCTCCGATCACCGAGGACACTCACCTGCCCGATAAGCCGGGAACGTTTGCCGCCGGCCGTGATAAGATGTCCTTGATCCTTCCGGTAATGGAGAGATAGCCATCCTCATCCAGGGAACCCAAATCCCCTGACCGCAGGAACAGATACATCGTTCTTTTCGATCATTACGGGATATCCTTCCTTTCCGGCCCGGAGACAGGCCTAACAACCGGCCTTCGGGTGTGAGCGGCATCGTCATGAAAGATTATAGGACACAAAGGCCATGACATCAACAAATTGCACGCCCGCACAAATCCGTGGGATTTGACTTTTGAAAACTTTTTGATATATTTTTGTCCTGTCCGGTCTCGTCATAGATGTGATTTATGACATGTCAAAAAGTGCGATTCGAACCGGGCTTCTAACGAACTTGAGTTCATAAGAAGCTGGTTTATGCCGCAAGCGGCATCCTATGAGAAACGAACCTGAGTTTGTTGGAAGTCAATCTGTTCAGTAAGGAACCAGCAATTCTAATTATGAACCCTCGAAAGGAAAAATTTTCCGTTTTCAGTGCGCAATGAGGTGAATTTTGACATCGTCCTGACATATTGCAGGGTAAAATATACATAGAAAGGCATGCCATTCCCATCATCAAGTTCAAAATTAGAATTGCTGGTAAGGAACAGATGGGATCAAAAACAGCGCACGGCCCACTG
>CAYTJI010000022.1:0-469 GCA_964438065.1 uncultured Desulfobacteraceae bacterium
GACCGATTTCGGCCTCCGGGACCCTTATGTGGCCATGATGAAAGGGGTAATCCTCTCGATCAATCCCGCAGCCCGCATCGTGGATATCAGCCATCAGGTAAAGCCGGGCGATATCGGCCATGCAGCGGCCATTCTCAGCGAAACACTCCCATACTTTCCGAAAGGCACCATTCATGTAGCGGTGATCGACCCCGGTGTCGGAACCGGGCGAAGACCCCTGGTAGTCCGGGCGGAAAATCACCTTTTTTCCGGTCCGGACAACGGTCTGTTCTGGCCGATTCTTCAGGCCTGCCCGGGCGCGGAAGTCATTCATCTCACGGAAACGGGATATTTCCTTCCACAGGTCACCCGTACTTTTCACGGCAGGGACATCTTTGCGCCGGTTGCAGCTCATTTGTCCCGGGGCACCGACCCACGCAAGATGGGGAAAATCATAAACGATCCCGTTCGGTTGCAGATGCCTTCCGTC
>CAYTJI010000022.1:479-5424 GCA_964438065.1 uncultured Desulfobacteraceae bacterium
CGACAGACGCGGCAATGCGATTTCCGGCCGTGTTGTACGCATGGACCATTTCGGGAATCTGATCACGAATATCGGCAGAGAAGATCTCCTGCATGTGTCGGAAGACGGAACCCGAATGCGCGTGACGGTCGGCGATCTGACGATTGGCCGGATATCCGGCACCTATGCTGATGCAAACGAGGGCGAGCTACTGGCGCTCATCGGCAGTTCGGGTTTTCTTGAAATTGCAGTAAATCAGGGCCGGGCCAGCGACCGGTTGGGGGTGGATGCCGGGGGATGGACAGGCTTGACAGTGGTGGTGGAAAAAACAGGCCCTTAATCGTTGCGAAAGAACCTGTGAGAGCTGTTTGATCCCTTCCCTGAATATCGGGGAAATGCGGTCATGACCCGGAAAGCGATTTCAGGTATGCATCCCATTCTACGGGCAGCAGGTATTTTTTCCTGGAGTTACATTCCTTGCAGGCAGCGACGATATTTCCCTTTCGGCTTTTCCCCCCCCGGCTCAGGGGGACCACATGATCCATGGTCAACCGGTCCCGTCCCACTTTCCGGTTACAGTAATAGCACACACCTTTCTGAATCCTGCTGTTCCACCAGTGCGTGCGTCTAAGCCGGCGGGCACGCTCCTTTTCTCTCCGAATGTCTTCCTCGCTGATGATGTCAATTCCAAATGCCATGGGTAAGACTCTTTGCAGGTCCGGGGCTCCGAGTTTCCTATACGGACGGGATTCTACACCCGAGAGGAACAAAACGCAATGCCGGAGGCCGAAAACGATTATCCGATTGACGGACAAAAACGTCTTGTGTTAGGAAGGTGGCATAGAGAGTCATTTGAAAAACGAACGATTTTGCGCCAAACCAAGTCCAAGATCCCGGACTTTGAGCCTGACCTGTCTGCGTGCCGGCCTGTCCCGTCCGGACGGCAGACACGCCACGCACAGGCAGGCGCCGAGGTGGTGAAAAGTGGTCGCTTTTCAAAGGTCTTATGGATTCTGCATCGGACCAGTCCATGCCGTATGATGCTTACCAGCTGATGCGCCAAGCCCTTAAGGAAGCGGAACAGGCATCCTCAGAAGGGGAAGTCCCTGTGGGGGCCGTCCTGGCAACCCTTGACGGAAACGTGATTGCCAGCGCGCACAACCAACCCGTCGCGCGGTGTGATCCTTGCGCACACGCAGAGATTCTGGCAATCCGAAAAGCGGCCCGGGCATTCCGGAATTACCGAATGCCCCGCACGGTTCTGGCCATAACCATTGAACCCTGCCCCATGTGCATGGGAGCGGCCATTCATGCCAGGATAGCCCGGGTCATATTCGGCGCGGCGGACGCGAAAGCCGGTGCGGCGGGTTCGGTTTATGATCTTGCCGGGGACGGAAGGCTCAACCACAGGATCGAAGTGGTCTCCGGAATTCTCGAAAACGAATGCCGCGCCCTGATGCAGGAATTCTTCCGCTCCAGGCGCAGCCGCGTCCGGTCCGGATAATGCGGAGAGGTACCGAAGTGGTCGTAACGGGGTCGACTCGAAATCGACTTGTCCCGTGAGGAACGGGGCACGTGGGTTCGAATCCCACCCTCTCCGCCACATCCCGTTCCGCCATCAGACACAACCTCAGATATCGGTCGTCCGGCCTGTTTTACATCGAGCCTTTTGAAAAACGACCGATTTTGTGCCGAATCAAGTCGAAGATCCGCCGCTGATAAGCTTTGAGCCTGACCTGCCTGCGTGCCTGTCTGCCGTCCGGACGGGACAGACAGGCACGCAGATGAGATCTCCGATCGGCTATTCCCGGGCAGTTCCATCCCCGAACGGTTTGAAAAATACCAGCAACTGCGGCAGCAGTGTCAAAGCCGCTATCAGGGCAATGAACATGGCCATGCTCGTGAGCAGCCCGAAGTAAATCGTGGGGATGAAATTGGAAAGGACCAGAATGGAAAATCCGATGATAATCGTCAGAGAGGTGTAGTACATGGCATACCCGATGCTCCCGTGGCATCGGTAAAGGGTGTCCATATAATTCCCATCTTTCTCGAATTCATGTCTGAACCTGTGAATATAGTGGATGGTATCATCAACAGCGATCCCCACGCTGATTGCTGCGATGGTTATGGTCATCATGTCAAGGGGAATATCCATCCAGCCCATGAAACCCAGGACTACCGCAATGGACATCAGGTTGGGAAAAATAGCGATCAAGGCTATCTTGAGGGATCGGAAAAGCACGAAGAACATCCCTATCAGCGCCACGACCACCACACCCAGAGTCAGGGTCTGGGATTTAAACAGGCTCTGGAGCATATTGTTGTAAAGGACGAGCATGCCGGTAAGATGCACATGGTCCTTTTTGATGCCAAGTTTATGGATCAGGTCCGCCCGGATTTTTTTCAGCAATTCATTCCGACGCAGGTTTTTTTCCGAATCCCTGACGCGGACCGAAAAACGCACCTGATTGTTCTCGATGGATACAAACGGGGTGATCATGACCTTTTTGTATTTTTCCGGGATCGAGCTGTAAAGGATGGCCAATGAAAAATTATCCAACGGCTTTCCGCCGTTCAATTTTTCCGCGACTTTCAGAAGTGCCCCCAGTGAAAGGACCTTCCCGGTTTCAGGAAGTCGGTCGAGGTAGTCATGGATATCCATGATCTTGCTCATTTTCTCCGATGTAAACCAGTATTTGTCCATGTCTTCCGGTTCTTCGAACTCTTCAAACGCGTCAAACTCATCATCATCGTCTTTCGCAAGGCTTTCCGGTTCAGGAACCGTTTCAGACCGTTCCGGCGCGTCAAAATCAACAATCACATCCAGGGGCGTCGTCCCTCCCAGTTTCTGATCAATGACCTTCATCCCCTGATAGATCTCAGTGGTTTTCTTGAAATAATTGATAAAACTGTTCTCTACCTTAAGCCGGGTCATCCCGGCCACGCTCGCGGCAAAAACAATCGCGCTCAGGACCATGATCATCCGGCCGTGCTTCTTCGTAAATCCCGCCAGGAACAGTGTCAGGGAAAAACGGGACTTTTTCCGCTCACGGGATGACTCTTCCTTTAACAGGATCAGCGCCGCAGGAAACAGGAGGAATATCAGGATCAGGGAAACAATAATGCCGCCGATCATCATCCAGCCGAAGGTGATGACCGGGAGGATATTGCACAATACCAGAGATCCGAATCCGGCAATCGTTGTGAGCGCCGCGTAAAAACAGGGCCGCATCATCAGTCGCACGGTATCCAGGACGTTCTGTCGGTTTCCGGCACCGGGATCCTGTGAATGGAGTTCCCTGTATCGCACGATCAGGTGGATGGTTATGGACATGGTAATAATCAGCTGCAGGGATATGAAGTTTGATGATATGACCGTGACCTCCCAATCGAACATGCCCAGCAGACCCATCATGGAAACCGCGGAAAAGATGCAGCAGATCATAGGCAGCATGATCCACCGGGTGTTTTTGAAAATGAGCTTCAGAGTCACTATCAGGAAAAAAAGAACAGCCAGTCCGAATACCTTGAGGTCGTTCTTGATAAAAGTGATGAGGTCGTCGGCAATCATGCTGACACCGCCCAGGAAAAGTTTGCCGTCATGATGGTGACGGGCCATGATCGCACGGATCTCGGCAATATCCCTGTGGCGCAGCGTCCTCATTTTGTCCCGATGATTCAGAAAGCGCGCCTTGATCTTCTCATACCGGGCCGCCTCTGCCGGCGTCAGACCATCGGCGGCCTCCTTGTCACGAAAATAATTTCTCTGTTCCAGCAGCTCGCGGTATATGTTATCCGGCTCGAACGTGATCTGAAGGGCCGTGGTCTTGAGATCCGTACTGACCAGAAGGTTATTGTAAATCGGGCTATGCTGAAATTCCTTCGGCGCAAGTTTAAGATCGACCTCCGGGGATTCCAATGTCAGGATATGGGAGGCCAGTTCCTTGACCGGCACAGGTGGGCTTTCCAGGAGGGGGACGTCCAGGATGGAAACTACCGATGAAACGCGCGGGACTTTTTTCAGCTCATCTTGGAATTTTCTGATTCTGGACAGCTCTCCGGGGGAAAACAGATCGTGATTGGGGGTATAAGCGATAATCAAGTAATCCGATTCACCGTAACGGGAATTGATCAGCCGGAAGTAACGCAGGTCTTTGTCATTCTCAAGAACCAGGGTCTCAGCCGACGCATCAAGCCTGAAGTCTTTGGCCCGGTATCCGAGGTATGAAACGGTTGCCACGATACAGATAATTACCGCAACGGGCCATTTGAGAATAATTCTGTCGTAGAACCATGTGAGTATGAACTGAAGTTTTGGCATGAGTTATTCAGGGCGGCAAGAGGAGCATTTCAACTGTCAACGGGCTGTTCAAGTTTCACGAGGAGATCGTCAATGGTTCCATTCTGCAGAATTTGCCTGAACTGGGACCGATAGCTCCGGATCAGGCTCACACCCTGGATCTCCAGATCATAAACCTTCCACTGGTCCTCCGGTCTGTAGAGCTTATATATGATAGAAATCCTGTTGTCTCCCGATACCCGCCAGGTAGGAATGCAGGCCTTTCCTTTTATCTCTTTCACGGGATCGTACACAACCTTCTGATCGGTGTACATTACCAGTTTGTCCCGGTAGGTATCTTTCAGACGTTTCAAAAACAGATCCGTAAACCGTTTCTGCTGTTCTTCGGTCATTTGCGGCCAGTAACGTCTGCCCAAGGTCAGCTTCGCCATGCGGGAAAAATCAAACATCGGTGTCACGATTTCGAGAACCCTTCTGTTTTTTTCATCTGCAGAAAGGTCCTTCATCCGGAGGACGGTAATCACCTGATCCAGGGTGTATTTTATCATTTTCCCGGGATCATCGCCTCCCCGTGCCCCGGCAACCAGGCCGACGGTCAGGAAACAGATGAGCATACACGGCAGTTTTTTCATCGGGTTACTCCGCTATTTTCATATTCCGATTCTG
>CAYTJI010000022.1:5434-11952 GCA_964438065.1 uncultured Desulfobacteraceae bacterium
TACGCATTGCGCATAAATATGTAAAAGTCAATGGAACTTTTTTTCAGACTTTCATATTCACCCAGATGGAGTGATGCGTGGTTGACGCCCTCGAAGGCCTTCAGGCCGAGCTTGATCTCCCAACTGTCCAGCCAGTATACGGGATTCAGAAATGAATCCGGTATCTTTCCTACGGCATCGCGCAGATTGGAGGGACCGAAAATCGGAAGCACCAGATAAAAACCACTGCCCACCCCGTAATGCCCCAGTGTCTGGCCGAAATCCTCCTCGCAGGGGTCCAGTTTTAACCAGGATTTGGCCGGATCCCCCAGGCCCAGGACACCGATGGTTGTGTTCACGCCGAACCGTGCGGTTTCAATACCGGCACGTTTGAACTTTAACTGGAGGAGATTATTGACAAGACGAACCGGGAACAGGATATTCCGGAAACACCGGCCGATGGCGACACGACCGGGTTGCGGAACGATCCAGGAAAACCCCCGGGCAACGGGTTTCAGCAGCCAGAAATAAAATTTGTCATTCACATGGGTCATGAACCGGTTGTATCCGATCAGGGGATCGGAAACCTCCTCGCCCGCGTCTTCTTCAAATTCGTCATCCAGCCCGAAATCATCCGTTTGCTCCTCAACGCCTGCCGTCTCACCCGCCGCGACCGGAGGCGGGGGATTTTCCGTTTCCGCTGAACTCCGCGTGGCAGGCCCGAAAAGTAATATCAGCACACAAAGTAACACTGCAGCCCTGCGTCCCAGCATATGACCCCTCCATGTATGACAGGGAAACTCCCTGGTTGTTCAGATTGGTTGAAATACCGGTCCCGGATCTGGGCCCAACGGTCTCATCTTGCTGATGGTATCACAAAAAAGTATTATGCAAGGGATGTACCGGATGGGTCCGAAAAAATCGATTTCAAATGGACGGGCATCTGAAGCCACTGCCTTTCCGGACATCCCTGGCTTTAAATACGAAAGCGAACTCAGGATGCTGCGTCCGGATGGAAACTAGCATATTTTTTTTGGATAGGAAACCATTAAATTCTATGGACGTTTTCCGGTGTGTGGGGTATAACCGTTGGCCGGTATGCGTGAAGACCGTTCTGAGTGCCGGCCTTATCCGGAAAAATCCGTATCGGAGCTGACCGTTGGTGCAGATCAATAATCAGGAAAACGAATGCCCGCTTCCCCAGCACCTGCTGGTCTTTCAGCAGAGGGGGAGCGGAGAAAATAAAATAAGAGGCATCCGGAAGTACGGGCAGGGTCTTTTCCGTCTGGAAATGATTTCCATTGATGCGCCTCTCCCCCCTGTGATCGATGATTCCCGGATATATCTGCCCGGGGAAATCTCCGCAGACGTGGTCCTGGATTTTCTGAAGCATCCGGACCTGTCCCATGATCTGTCCCGAATGTGCAGGGACAGAAATATCCCGGTAATCGCATCGGGGAAAAAACTGACAGACCGGTGGGCGTTTACGCCACCCACCTGATGCGGCCTGTCAAGGCAGGTCTGCCTTGGGGTTTATGGGGAACGATTCGGCGCGCCTGAATTTGAAGTGGACCTGCACCAAGACAGAATTGCAGGGATTCGTGTCGTCCGGGGAGCACCGTGCGGCGCGACATGGGAAGTCGCCGAACGTCTGAAAGGAACGCCGCTGGGTGACGCCGCCATACGCGCAGGACTGGAAACGCAGTACTTCTGCAAGGCCAATCCGGCAGGCTGGGACCCCATATACGGAAAAAGTCCGGTACACTTTGCGGGAGAAATCCACAGCAAGGCCCTGAAAAAAGCGCTGACGTTCGCCACGGGCCGGCACCGCACCGAAAGAGGCCCCGGGGGGCGTTAAAAAGCAGCATCCATTAAAAGTCTCCGGAGGTACGCACAATGGGAAGCCACGAAGCAAGCCGGGTTACCATGGAGAGCATTCGTGAGCGAATGGTGGAAGTCGAAAAAATACACAGACAGGGCGGAAAAGTCGCCATCACGGACATCCTGATCAAGGACATCGGCTGGCTTTTCCGAAGGATTGCATTCCTCACCAACCAGGTAAGAAAACTCGAAGCCGAGCTGGAAACAAGCATAAAAGAAAAAAAAGAACTGTCCAACAACAATATTATGGCGCAGAAGGTAGAGATGCTCCTGAAACGGGTACAGCATACGGAAGAAAGACTACGCATCGAGCAGCAGGAAAAAGCCCCCCTGAAACGGGAAAACAACACCCTGCGCCAGGAAAAAAAGCTTCTCCTCGCCCGGGCACAGAAAGCGGAAAAGCGGGCGCAGGAACTTGCGGCCAGGCTTTCCCGAGATGAGGAGGAAACGACGTCCGGTATCGGGTAGGAGCTGCTGTGCAGGGCTTCAATTGTGGAGACGGAAACCCTTCCATCATCGAATCTCAAGAATTTCAAACTCCTGGATTCCACCCGGCGTCCGGGCCTTCACCTCGTCCCCTACCTCTCTTCCGATCAGGGCCTGCCCCAACGGGGATGTTACGGATATTTTGCCGTTTTCGGGGTCGGACTCATACGGCCCGATCAGTTGATAGGTGACTTCTTCATCAGTCTGGAGATTATACAGGACTACGGTGCGGCCGAAAACGACCCGGTCTGCCGGCGCATCATCATCCATGTCGATCACCTCTGACCTGCTGATAACATCCTGCAGCTCGTTAATCCGGCCATCAAGAAAGGACTGCTTTTCCTTGGCTGCATGATATTCCGCGTTTTCACTCAGGTCCCCATGGCTTCGCGCCTCTTCAATGGCACGAATATTGCTTGGTCTCTCCACTTTGACCAGCTGGGACAATTCCCGCTCCAGTTTTTCAAGTCCTTGCCTGGTAAAAGGTATCTTGTCCATCGTTATTTTTATTATTTTTATTTCTCGTTTTCCGAAAAAAAGTTACTTGGTTTCCGATCCATAAATGGCCTTTTTGCCCAATATCCGCGTTGCGCGAAAAAAATAATCCCCGGAATATCAACCATATGCCTGTCTGTCCCGTTAAATTCACGATAGTGACAGCACAGCGTATTTAATCGGGGCGGTTATTTTTTCGTACGCCCCCGCTCAAAATCCGGGATCTTCGACTTGATCCCGGCCAAAAATTCGCATTTCCGGATGGACACTACTTACGGCCCGTTCCGCGGCACACGAACGGCGGGACGATAATGCCTGCATTTCCTCCGACCCTCAACGGGGATTCTCCGTCAACATACCTGCATGAGAATGGCTGTGCGCCAACCGGCCGAAGCCATGTGTGTGGATGTGCGTATGAAGGGCGGTCTCATCACCCGGGACGATCCGACCATTGATCATGCCATATAGCTTGTCTGTCGTCTGTGCAATGAAATCCATATCATGCGATATAAACACATAAGACAGATCCAGGCTGGTCAGAATCCCCTTCATTTTTTCAGTGGTTTCCATATCCAGTCCGGTCGTGGGCTCGTCCAGAAGCAGGACCTGCGGCTTCATGGCCAGAACCGTGGCCAGGGAAACAAGCCGCTTTTCGCCCCCGGACATCCTGTAGGTAATTCTGTCTTCAACATCCGACAGACCGAGTGATTCCAGCGTATCCCTTGCGATTTTTTTTGCTTCCGCAATGGATTTGCCCTGGTTTAACGGGCCGAAAGCCACGTCTTCCAAAACAGTGGGACTGAACAGTTGATCGTCCGGGTCCTGGAAAAGAAGACCTATCTTCTGCCTGACCGCCCTGAAGTGGCTTTCGTTTTCAACTGTCTTTCCAAAAATCTCGATTCTGCCGGATTCAGGTTTCAAAAGCCCCATAATCACATGAAACAAAGAAGTCTTCCCACTTCCGTTGGGACCGATGAGCCCGATTCTTTCGCCTTCGCGGAGCTGGAAAGAAACATCCTTGAGGACCGGCTCTCCCCCCGGAAACGCGAAGTCAATATTTTCAAGATTGATTAATAACCGACGCTGGTCCATGATCGTGATCCTCTGAGACCATTGAAAAAAAAACCACGGGGAAACAAACGCTGATCAATTCCGCCCCCGTGGCCATGGACTCCCGCTTATTCACTGAAATTTTTTAAAAAAATTAGTATACTTCCCGCGTTTTGTCAAGGGGTTTTTTTGTTTGATGATTCCTCTGAAGCCATGTCTTCAACGAATGAAAACCTTTCACACCAACTCAGCGCCTGCCTGCGCGTTGCCTGTCTGCCGTCCGGACGGGACAGGCCGGAGTCAAAGGATAATTCTATAAACATTTAATGTATTCATGTAGTTATAATGTTCATGACATGAAATTTCCAACCCGCTCAAGGCCCGGCAACAGAGGGAGGCCGGCCGGAACCCAGGTAATGTATTGACTTTTGTCCGCAACTTACTTAATGTCCATCCGGAAATGGCCCTTTTACCCAATATCCGCGTTGCGCAAAAAAAGAGCCTTCCACTTGCCGGGCTCCGGATGCTGATTCAACTCGAACCCGGGGGAGGTCATGGAGCACAAACCGCTCATCGGGAGTCGACCCCGTATGCCTGATTCATTAGTGGCGGCCGTTGAATATATCAGGTCCAGAATATCTCTCCATCCTGAAATCGGCATGATTACAGGGACCGGCCTGAGCTCGCTAACCGACCGCATGGATATTGAGTGTCGTGTCTTCTATGGGGATATCCCACACTTTCCCACATCCACGACACAAGGGCATTCCGGCACTCTGGCGATTGGAAAACTCTCAGGCAGAGCAACAATTGCACTGGAAGGCCGTTTCCATCTCTATGAAGGCTATACGCCACAACAGGTGGCTTTCCCGGTGCGGGTCTTCGCCATGCTTGGGGTAAAATATCTGTTGATATCCAGCGCTGCGGGCGGATTGAATCCACAGTTTGAAACCGGCGACCTGATGATCGTGACCGATCATATCAACCTGACCGGAAGCAATCCGCTGACCGGGCCGAATCTCGAGAGCCTGGGTCCACGATTCCCGGACATGGCGGCGGCATATACGCCTGAACTGGTCACGCTGGCAAGGCGAACGGCCCTTGAACTTCGCATCCCCGTCAGACAGGGGGTTTATGCGGGAGTCATGGGCCCGAGCCTGGAAACCCCCGCAGAAACCCGTTTCCTGAGGTTGATCGGTGCGGATGCTGTGGGGATGTCCACTGTTTCAGAGGCCATTGCGGCCGTTCACTGCGGAATGCAGCTCATGGCGATTGTGGTCATCACAAACATGAATCTTCCGGACTGTATGCGGGAAACATCTATCGAAACGGTCATCGCCATGGCCGGGGAGTCAGGCAAACCCCTGTCCGGACTCTGGGAAAAAATCATCGGAAATCTGGGGAAATAAGAGGCCGTCCGGCATTGCATGCTTCCGCGCCGGGACATCAACCTACCGGAAAATCTTCAAAAAATGACTGACCAACCCCATATCAGATCGAAGATCCCTCACTTCGAGCGTATTGCAAACCCCGTTTAAATCTCTCGATGGAAACTCATGCGACATACAAGTATTATCATAGAAAACGGTACCCTGCTGACCATGGACAAAACAAACACCGTCATCGAAGACGGGTTTATCTGTATTGACGGAGATACAATTTCCCATGTGGGAAAAGATAACCGGAACAAATTTCAGGGCGCCACGGTTATTGACGCGGAAAAGGGACTGATACTTCCGGGCCTGATAAACAGCCACACCCACGCGGCCATGAGCCTTTTCAGAGGACTTGCAGATGATCTCCCTCTCATGGAGTGGCTCAACAATTATATCTTTCCGGTGGAAAGGCGGATGGATGAGGACTTTGTGTCTGCAGGTACCATGCTTGCCTGTGCCGAAATGATCCTCTCCGGAACAACGACATTCTGCGATATGTATCTGTTTGAAAAAAGTGTGGCAGAGGCCGCCCGTGTGGCCGGGATGAGATGCCTGGTCGGGGAAGTCCTGTACGATTTTGACTCGCCCGGTTACGGTCCCGTTGAAAATGCCGTTGCGCATACGGAATCACTCATTCAGGAATGGCAGTCTGATCCGCTCGTCTCTGTTGCGGTGGAGCCTCATTCCCTCTTTACCTGCAGTCCGAAACTGCTGTGCGCGGCGAACGAGACGGCCCGGAAGCATTCCGTACCACTGATCATTCATGTGGCTGAAACCGTGGAGGAACTCGCGGATATCAAGAAAAGATACAACCGGAGTCCTGTTGCTCACCTCGAATCCCTGGGCCTTCTCGGCCCTCACCTGATTGCAGACCACTGCGTACATGTAGACGCCTCGGACATGGAACGTATGGCGCAACACGGGGTAAAAGTCGTCCACAATCCGGAAAGCAACATGAAACTCGCCTCGGGTATCGCGCCGGTTCCCGAGATGCTCGCCCGGCGCATTACAGTCGGTCTGGGTACGGACGGCTGCGCATCCAACAATAATCTGGATCTTTTCACGGAAATGGATATGGCCGCCAAACTTCACAAGGTACATGGCAAGGACCCCACTGTTCTGGATGCGGTCACAGTGTTGAGGATGGCGACAATTGAAGGGGCAAAGGCACTGGGCCTGGATGATGTCACC
>CAYTJI010000023.1:0-11848 GCA_964438065.1 uncultured Desulfobacteraceae bacterium
TATTAGAAATATAACTTCATTTTTTGAAAACAGTTTATGCAGGTTTTAGGTTTCATATCAGCGAGTTAGTTTCCATCCACTTTTTCCTTTAACCCGGGACAGTGGCAACCATGAAAAGAGCGGATGTTTTTTCTGAAATTGCATTTTGCGCTACCGTCTGCATGCTTCTGCTTGTATCTTCACCCAGCATGAGTGCAGCCCAACGTCATCCTGCGCTTTCTCCCTTGATGCGGGAACTCGAAAAATCTCTGAGTTATGCAAGAGGGCCCCGGCCTCAGAACGGCAAATGGCCCAGGACCATAACGTACGACTACAGGACCTATGATTTCAGGGAAAACATTTTTCGCGATGAAAAAAAAACCGTCTTGTTAGCCGCTAAACCCACGCGGATTATTCCTCACTCGGCAGGCATTGCCGAAATCCTATGGGCGATCTGCCCGAGACAACGGCTTGTTGCGTTTAATGAAATATCCGCCGACCCTGAATACAGCTTTATTGCGGACCAGATCAGAAACACAGGTCGTGTCTTTACGTCTCTGCAGACGGAACAAGTCCTGGGCTACAGACCGGATCTGGTCTTCACGGTATTTTATTCCGATGCGGCATTTAAAAAAAAATTGAAACAGGCAGGGATCCCCTGCCTTGACCTGGGTTATTTCGGGTCCATTTCGTCGATAAAAAAACAGGTCCTGCTTCTCGGCAGTATCATCGGCGAAGAGTCCAATGCGCATGCGCTTGTGAGGACGATGGATTCAGCGATCCGTCAACTCCGTAAAGAACTCCCTCAGAACAAAAAACAACAGCGGGTGCTCTATTATGATACGGGGGGTTATATCCCGGGCAGGACATCCGGTTTCGCTTCCATATGCGATATTATCCAGGTCATTAATATTGGAACAGAACAGGGGATCCGGTCCTGGGCTCAGATTGACTACGAAACATTGTTGAAATGGGATCCGGATGTAATCATCGTTCCCGCGGGCAGTCACTTGAAGGAGACGTTGACCACCAGCAGAATCTTATCCCACGCACGTGCGATACAGAGAGGAAAGGTCTATGATGTCCCCAGGCGTTATCTGGCTGCCAGTTCCCAGTATATCGTCCTGAGCGCGCGTTTGCTGGCTGGAATTGTATATGAAAAATCCTTTTGATTTTCTTTCAAGAAAAGAACCTGTGTTATTCGCAATCCTCATCGCCCTGCTTCTATTCGGTGCCTTCCTCTCTCTGACAAGCGGATCATGGGAAATCACCCCCACCCGTGTTTTCAAAATACTGGTTGGGAAATCAGGACTGTTTTCCGGTCCCATAAACAGCATTGAATCCAGCATTGTCTGGGATGGAAGAATGCCCCGCCTGATCGTTGCGTTTCTGGTCGGTTTTTCACTGGCTGTCGCGGGAACGATTATGCAGGGAATATTTAAGAACCCCATGGCAAGTCCCGGGGTTATCGGGATCAGTTCCGGGGCCGCCCTGGGCGCAGTAATCGCCATCCATCTGGGCCTGGCGGCCAGGTTCCTGTTTGCTGTTCCTCTGTTCGCGGTTACCGCCGCGCTGCTCACTCTGATTTTGGTATTTGCCATTGCGACTTCAGGAGGACACACGTCGATTTCCACGCTGCTGCTTGCCGGCATTGCCATGAATATGATTCTGGGCGCTCTGACATCCTTCGTGATAATGATAAGCACCCGTGAATTTGACGTGGGCAGAGTGGTTGTAACCTGGCTTATGGGAGATCTCAACAACCGCTGCTGGGAACATGTCCGGATTGTACTGGTCACAACCCTTGTGGCCCTGCCGGGGGCCCTGTTTTTTGTAAAAGATTTGAATCTGCTGATGCTCGATGAGGAAACTGCGACGAATCTGGGTGTGAATGTCAAGGTGGCCCGAAACGCCCTGCTTTCATTTTCTTCTCTGCTGACGGGTGGCGCGATTGCCGTTTCCGGGGTGATCGGTTTTGTCGGACTCATCGCTCCGCATATCGTCCGGGGATTGATCGGTGTGGACAACAGGAAGCTCATCCCGGCGGCCGGACTTCTGGGAGCGGTTTTTGTGATCTATGCAGACCTTTTTGTGCGCCTGGTTGTCAGGGTCGATCTCAAGATCGGCATTCTGACATCACTGATGGGAGGGCCCTTTTTCATTTACCTGCTGGTCAAACACAGGAAAAGATTCGAATACTTATAGAAAGTCTCAGGCACGAAATTCAGCGGATGGACACACGCGCCCCTTGAAAAATGACCGATTTTGTGCCCAATCAAATCAAAGAACCCGGACCCTGAGCCTGTCCCGTCCGGACGGCAGACAGGCCGCGCCACAGGCAGGCCGCCGGGTAGGTGCAAAAGTAATCGCTTTTCAAAGGTCTCCACACACCCCGGGGCATAGGCACGTGTTTTTCCGCAACCGGACGGCTGACAAAGGGTTCCCATACATTTATCCGCCACCGATAGGAGGGAAAATCGAAACCGTCATTCCTTCGTTCAGCACGGTATCCAGAGAAACTTTCACGCTGTCGATAAATATGATCTTGGCCTCCTGTTCCGGAATTCCCAGTTGTTCAAGAAGATCCCCGACAGTCGTTCCCGGCTCAACGGAATAATTTTCAGCATCCGCCGGCGAATACTTTTTCAGCGTGGCAAACAGCTTGATCTTGACGTGTGTCTCCATAACATCACAGCTGGCCGGGAAAAACCGTTCAGAAACCCGTTTATGCCATGTGTTTTCAATTAGTTCCTATTCGTCTCAGGAAGTCAACGGGCCCCGCAAAAAGAGTATAACCTAAGAATGTACAGGATGAAGTTCAAGCTGACGGCGATTGCTCCTGTGCGCCAAGATAGGCGGCTATCGCCCCGTCATACTGATGGGTCAACCGGAATACCTTTACCGCCAGGCTCAATCTTGTTTTGAATGTTGTTTCTCCCCCGGTTTGCGCCATCTCTTTCAAAACCATATCATAATCACCCGGGTCGGTGATTACTGTGACATCCCTGAAATTTTTTGCTGAGGACCGCAGCATGGATGGTCCTCCAATATCAATGTTCTCAATGGCCTCGGCAAGCGTTACCCCTTCTCTGGCAACTGTTTTTTCGAACTGATAGAGATTGACAACAACCATGTCTATGGGCAAAATACCGTACTTGTCCATCATCTTGACATGTTCCGGATTATCCCGAAGCCCCAGAAGGCCACCATGAACTTTCGGATGGAGGGTTTTCACGCGCCCGTCCATCATTTCCGGAAACCCGGTATAGTCCGAGATGTCGGTGACCTGGACACCTCCGTCGCGGAGGGCACGTGCCGTGCCGCCGGTAGAAAGAATCTGGACGCCAAAATTTGAAAGTGCTTTCGCAAAGTCCACGACCCCGGATTTATCGGTTACGCTGATTATCGCCCTCTTTATTTTTGCCATCTGACCCCTCCTGAAAAATATTCGGCCCTGAGCAATCGCAAAATTTTTGAGATCCCGCATTCGCACATGGGTTGGCAGTTAGTGTCCATTCGGGAATCTTGCAGGTTTTAGGTTTTATGACATACCCTGAGTGAAAGGAAATCCACGTCAATTCTTTTTCTTATCATTAATATCAGGCAGCGGGAATTTAAAAAACTCGATTCCCTCCTCTCTCAATGTCTTTTCTTCTTCAGAGGTAGCCGTTCCTCTGATATTGCGTTTCTCCGCCACACCATAATGCATTTTCAGCGCCTCGGCCGCAAATTTCGGCCCCACATCCTCCGAATGATTCCGGATATAGGTGACGACCTCCCGGGCCAGTCTCTGATAATCAATTGGAGAAGGCGCTGCTGGTCCGGTTTCTCCGTCAGACTGCATCAGAGCGACCGGAGACAGGATTCTGCGGATTTCCGTATCCTCACAGTAGGGGCAACAGATCATCCTGTCTGCATTCTGTGCCTCAAAAGACTCCAGGCTGTCAAACCACCCTTCAAATATATGACCCTGAGAACACTCTAAATCATACGCAATCATTCGTTTGTTCCTCTCCTGTGTATGCAACCGACGTATCGTCGTACGTCTGCGCCCTCGCCGCCTTGCACCTGCCTGCTGCAGGCAGGTCTTCGGCAAACGCGAGGCTTGCAGGACTTAGGTGGAAACGAAATAGCCATGAAATCAACGCGGGCTTGACCGGATCAGAGAACAATCAGGTTTCAAGCACAAAAATGACTTCCAGACGTACCCGGTATTCATCTATTATATCATTTTTGACAGACACCCTCTGTTCAATGACCCTCATACCGGTGATTCCCCGCAGGGTCCTGCTTGCCCTTCGGAACCCGGCCTTGATCGCTTCATCAAAACTCACGGGTGATGCAGCAATAACTTCTGACACTCTGGCAACACGATCCATAACCCTTCTCCCTATCAATCTGAGGTGTTAATGAATGTTCATTCTTCAGGCCACTGAAACGGGTCAGAACGACCGGGCTGATTCATCATCAGGCCACGCCTGTTTCACTGAGCATCTCGGTGTTATGAGTCATGTCCTGCCACAGGAGGTCAGACAATCTCAAACACACGGGTCCGGGACAACCCCGACCCACAGGTCTTCCGTCATATTGTACTACAGGCAGAATATTTATGGAAGTACCCGTCAGGAATATCTCCTTTGCACGGTAGGCCTGATGCGGGGTTATTCTCGTGAATCTCACACCCCTTACGCGTTTTTCTTCGACCAGTTTTTCAGCCAGTTCAGAAACCCGTTTGGCGGTGATCCCGGCCAGGGTTCTGTCCGTTTCAGGAAACTCAAGCATGCCATCCGCAGTCACGACTCCAATATTCTCGATAGAGCCTTCCGCCAGATAACCGTCTTCGTCCAGCCCAACAGAATACTGACATCCGGCTTGAACCGCTTCCATCTTCATCAGGACATTCGGAAGATAATTGCATGATTTGATATTTGCAAAAAAAGACCTTTTAATGGGTATCCTGCTCGTGACGAGGGTAATGCCTTTCTTGTAGTGTTGTGCGTCCAGCCCACGGAACCGGACGACATTGATATAGATCTGGCTTGACGGACAATCGAAGGGATTCGCGCCAAAACTGCCCGGCCCCCTGGAGATCACAATCCGCACGAGGCAGTCTTTTTCGCCCCCGGCTGTCACCAGGGCATTGACGAGGTCTCTGACACGCACATATTCCGGCGGCAACCCGAGTGAAATAGCCCGCGCGGAACGTTCCAGACGGTTCAGATGAGCTTCCCTGAGATAAATTTTCCCGTTCACGCATCGCATCACATCAAAAACGCCATCTCCCCTGTGGACCAGATGATCGTCAACCGGCAGAACCATCAAGTCCGGGTCCATGGTAATGCCCTGGAACTGGCTGGAATACATGGCCAGGTAATCCTTCTGCCAGGGACGCTCATGTTGTCCGAGATGCAAAAAAAAATTTTCTTTCGTGATTACCGGCAATTTCATAAGTCACTGTCCCGACAATCTTCCCCCGGAACCAAGTGCCCGCCCATTCGGGGTTGCAAAACCCATCCGGTCCCGCCTCCGGGGAAAACACCTATCTCTTGACACCCTACCGCATCAAACCTATTATCTTTTCTCCGGCGCGGGAATCTTCAACGAGACCGGGTACGAAACCGGTCGATTTCCAGGGTCCCGGGACAGGCACAGGACACATATTAACCGATCTCGAGACCATCGATGCCGGAAGAAAAATAATCAATAGAACCTGAAAAATCAATTGATTTCTCCTTCCAGTAACCGGTAAGCGTTCTAAGAACGGTACATGCGAAGCCTGGTATGGTCAAACACGAGGATTCTGACAACTATCCACTTTGCCCGGGGGGACTGAAATGCACGAAAAACAATACGTAATTGACGCACTTACACTAAAGGATTCGTGGAGAATATTCCACATCATGGCGGAGTTTGTGGAGGGGTTTGAAACGCTGCCGGAAGTCTATCCGGCTGTCACGATTTTCGGTTCCGCGCGGGCCAAGCCTCAAAGCAAGGCATATAAAACGACAGTCGAGGTCGCCCAACTTCTGGTTGAAAACGGCTTTAATGTGATTTCCGGCGGCGGGCCGGGGCTCATGGAAGCGGCAAACAAGGGGGCGGCACAGGCAGGGGGAAAATCAGTGGGCCTGCATATCAAGCTTCCCCAGGAACAGGAACCCAACAAGTATGCCAATATCCAGCTCAAATACAACTATTTTTTTATCCGGAAAGTGATGTTTATTAAATATGCCGTAGCCTATATCATCATGCCCGGGGGATTCGGCACACTCGACGAACTCTTCGAATCCCTGACCCTTATCCAAACGAAAAGGATAAAACATTTTCCCATTATCCTGGTTGATTCAAATTACTGGAAAGGGCTACTGGATTGGATAAAAAACACGATGATAAAGCAAAACAATATCTCGAAATCAGACTTTGAAATATTTAATGTCGTGGACACCCCGGAAGAAGCCGTTGGTATTGTAAAAAGAAGGATCATTATTTAGCTTTGAAGAGCAACGAAACGTACCACATCCACTCCTGGAGCCGGAATCTCGGCATAGACCTTACTTTCTTCCAGGTCCGACTGTTACGGATCTACCTGGAAGAATTATGTGAGTGGAACAGAAAATTCAATCTTACCGGGCTGAAATCCAGGCAAAAAATCATCAAGGAACTTCTACTCGATTCCATGCTCCCCGCCCTCTACCTGCCCCACCGGGGCAGGCTCCTCGACATCGGTTCGGGCGCCGGTTTTCCGGGTATACCATTGGCCGTCTGCAGGCCCGAACTGGTCGTGACCCTGCTGGAACCAAACATGAAAAAGGTCAGTTTTCTCAAACAGATCGTCAGGCTTACGAGGCTTTCTCATGTGCACGTCATTCGTGGTAGAATGGACCAGGACACGGATCTCCTTCACCCGGAGGGGTACCAGGTCATCACGGCACGCGCCCTGGCATCCCTGCCTGAACTCCTGCGGTGGTGTGTCCCGCATCTGGTGTCAGGAGGTTTGATGGTCCATTTTCAGGGACATGGTTTCACAGAAGTTCCGGATAGATATTCCACTTTGATCAGTCAGTACGACCTTTCCCTGTACCGGACCATTCCCTACCGTATCCCCGGCAAACATTCCCGTCGAGCCATACGCATATTCAGGAAGTTGTAGGTTGCATGATCCTCAAAATCGAGTGGCAGGTGGCTGTAAATCGGCTTGAAACCGGGCACGAATCAAAACCGCCCGGATGCCGTCAGGCGTTTTTGTGCCCGTCCGAAATTGTTCACAGGGATGGAAGGCCTGCTACGTCTGCCGCGGAACCCTGAACAGTTACGCACCGGGGCCCATCGGGAACTGGGAAACCCGGTCTCAAGCGGGCTCTACGGCTAACGGAAGTCTGTCTGATAGTTGGTGAAAAACTGATACCTAAAACCTGAACAAACTGTTTTTCAAGAAGGAAGTTATGTTTTTAATGTCAGCGAGTTATGGGAATGCCGGGCTTGCATGTCGCGCATCAATCTGAATGCGGCCATAAAGACTGCGGTTTTTGAAAATAGTTTACCCTCCGGGAGCGCCGATTTTATCCCGCCTGGAGGCGGGACGGCGTTGGCAAGGACTTGACGTATCGTCGTACGTCTGCGTCCCTGCCGCCTTGCATTTCCGGCAAACTCGACGCTTGCAGGATTTAGGTGATATTATTTTATGTACTTAAACGACACATTCACCCTCGCCCGGTATGCTGCGACCTTACCGTCCTCGATCGTCATGTCCAATTTGGTAATCTCTGCAATTCTCAAGTCCTTCAGGCTTCCCCCGGCAGTCTCAACGGCACTTTTTGCTGCATCTTCCCATGATTTGTCACTCGTACCGACAAGTTCGACAATCTTGTACGTGCTTCCAGACATATCAGTTCCTCCTTGCGTTTAAGGGTTACGGTCACTGACACATGTGAATCTGGAAATACTCACCTCCTTTCCCGATAAAATGGCGGTTTCAAACATTCAAACATATCGTGTTAAGGCTCAGGATATCAGGTCATCATATGTTCTGCAATGTTTATCTGGTTCCGCATGCATTAAACCCGGAGCGGTAGCCTGAATGGCCTGCCTCTTTTCCTGAACATCCATTCGTGGCCGGGATTGTTCTTCACGCCCCCGGGTCCGCAGGAAAATAACCTGAAGATGTCCCCTTCCAGGGACTGCTCACCCGCGACCATCCGCCGGAAGACCAAAATAGGACCTTACTTCTTCGGAAGAAGCCTTTTCCCAGTCCCTCAGAAACCTTGTTTTTGCCGCTGCAATCCGTGCCAGCGATTGGTCAAGTCTGAGGGATAAGGACTCATCCCGGATCAAATTCTCCTTCAGGAGTTCTATCCCTTCAACAGCGCGTTTCTGGTCCTGACAAACCAGGAGGATATCTGCGCCAGCCGCAAACGAAGCAGCAATCCCTCCTGCAACGCCCCATTTTTTCCGGATTGCCCCCATTTCGAGGTCATCGGAAATAATCAGGCCGTTAAACCCCATCCTTTCCCTGAGCACGGACATGATAATTCTTTTTGAAAGTGTGGCCGGATTATCCGCGTCCAGAGCCGGATATCGGGCATGAGAGGTCATAATTGCCGAAACATCCGAATCTATGGCCGCGGCAAACGGCACGAGATCGACTCTTTCCAACTCCGAGGCCGGCACATTGATCGTGGGAAGTTGGTGATGCGGATCCAGAGTTGTCCCTCCCAACCCGGGAAAATGCTTGGCAACGGCCATAATCCCGTTCGCCTGCAATTCTCTTATGACTGTACTGCCGAGGAGGGCCACCTTTCCCGGATCGCCTCCAAAGGCCCTGCCTTCGAGATGTTTTTCAGGCTTCCCCCTCAGGACATCAACCACCGGCGCCAGATCCATATTCAGGCCTACAAGACGCATTTCCTTCGCGGTAGTCCGGGCAAAGTGTAAGGCCCGCTCAACGGGCGACGGGTCCTTTCCAATGGCCGTGTTTCCCGGAAACAGCGTAAAAGGCTTCCCGAGCCTGGCCACACGTCCACCTTCCTGATCTACCGAAAGAAACAAAGGGACGCCGTGATACTTCATTGCCCGGTCCTGCAGATCGTTGCAGAGCATGGCCAGCTGTAAGGGGTTCCGGATATTTCTGTTGAAAAGAATCAGACCTGCCGGTCGGTATTTTTGAATAAAACCGTCCGTCTCGCCGTCAAGAGCGGTTCCCGGGAGCCCGACCATGAACAGGCCACCGATTCGGCGATCAATTCCGGACAGATCCATTTTGCTCGACATGTCTCGTCGCCCTTTAACCGGTATCAACAGGCGGACAGGGTCCCACCCGTAACAGGCAGTTCTGTTTCAAATACACCGAGGAAAAATTACGCCGGGCATTATTATTCCTTGGCCAGTTCCATCATTACCTTGCGCTGCTCCTGCATGGCAGCCTGAACTTCGGCATCCTGCATGTATGGCATTGTTTTCATCGTTGTTGCCTGTAATCTGGCGCTCAATTCCCGCATCTGTGCCGTCTGGGCCTTGAGCTCTTCGGGCGGATTAAGCCTTTCCGAAAGTTCCGGGTATTTCTTCAGTGTCTTTTTCATATCGGGAATCAGTTCCTTCATCTTCCGGGTGAAGTCGTGAATCGCAGCCACAACATCCTGTGTATTTCGGGCCCTGGCAAGGGCATCAATATAATTTTCCATAACCCTGGCCTGTGCGTCCATAACGGCTTTTACATCACCGTATTTCCCGCTCCCACAGGCGGCAAGACCCAGCGATACAAACAAGCACCATCCCAGGATTCCTGAAATTTTCATGGTGTCTTCCTCCGGTTTTTCAATTCTCCACAGACCTATTCTTCTGAATCTCCTTCAGTTGTTCATATAAATCAACGACCTGCCTCTTCGTCTCTTCAAGCTGCCCTTCATTGTATATCACAAAATCCGCATAGGGCACTTTTTCAGAAATAGGCAACTGTGCTGCGAGTACGGCGCGAGCATCCGCCACGGTAATCTTGTCCCGCGCAACCAGGCGCTCTATCTGTACATGTTCCGACGTGTAGACCAGTACGATTTTATGAAACATGACCTGCAGATTCCGTTCTATCATGAGGGGAATTGACACCTGAACAATTGAATCTGATCTTTCCGATGTCAGTTCAGCCAGTTGTCGGAAGAATTCGTTATGGATAAACGGATGGGTAATAGATTCGAGCTTTTTTCTCTTCTCAATATTCCTGAAAACAATTTTTGACAATTTTTTCCGGTCTATCCATCCGTCGGCCAAAAGGATGTCGGTGCCGAAATAGCCAACGATCGCTTCCCAGGCGGGCTGACCGGGCTCAACGACCTGTCTGGCAAGGACATCATAATCAATCAGCGGAATGCCCATTTCTTCAAGCATAAAGCTTACAGTGCTTTTTCCGCTGGCAATTCCTCCGGTCACACCCACAAGCAGACAACGGGCTCTCTCCGGAAGATGCTCCATTTTGGCTATAAAATGCTGATCCCGAACTTTTTTGGTCATCATTCATACGCACCCTGCATCTCAACTGCGGGGCTCCGCATACACAAAAGCATCACATTTTTACATCTTGCACTTTACTCCTAATCCGCTGTAACGCCCTTTGTCAAGACAAACAAGCCCTGAAAAACAGCGCAAATATTCTTGACCTATGATGATTGATTGATATATTTATGATCACTGAAAAACAGCACATCCCGGACGCTTTCCCTGTCTTGCAAACGTTGTTCTTGGGGTATGCCCACGGCCCTGCCGCCGTGTAGGAAAAACGGATTCCGCCTTATGGAACGAATTTTAATTATCGATGATGAACAATACATTCGGGATATGCTGGGTGAAGTGCTCGGGTCGAGAGGCTATGAGTGTGTACAAGCCGCCAACGCGGAGGAAGCGCGCGAAATTCTGAAGACCCGGAGTTTTGAACTGATCCTCTGCGATATCAATATGCCCGGAGAGTCCGGGTTGGATTTCATCCAGTACGTGAGTTCCGAATTTCCAGACACGGCCAAAATCATGATCACGGCCCTGGATGATCCTCTGGTCGCCGAGCACGCCCTGAACATGGGGGTGTATGATTATATTACAAAGCCGTTTGAATTGAACAGTGTCATTATCAGCGTTGCCAACGCGTTGCGCAGACGGGAACTTGAAATTGAAAACCGGATCTACCAGAAACACCTGGAACTCAAAGTCGAGGAACGTACCACAGCACTTCAGGAAAGCGAGACACGGCTCAGGGCAATATTCGGAGCTGTTAAACATGTTGCCTTTGTGCTGGTAGACCATACCGGAAAAGACAATCTAGTGCTTGAATTCAGTCCGGGCGCAGAACACCTGTTCGGGTACAACAGGGAGGAAGTACTGGGGAAGCCGGCCGCGATACTTGATCTGCCTGACGAAATGATTCAACCGGGGGATCCCCCTGCATCGTCGGAACAGGGAGAAGTGGGATTTACACGGGAGCTGGTTCTGAAAAGAAAATCCGGAGAGGAACTCCC
Organism: uncultured Desulfobacteraceae bacterium; assembly: GCA_964438065.1. Lineage (GTDB taxonomy): Bacteria > Desulfobacterota > DSM-4660 > Desulfatiglandales > Desulfatiglandaceae > CAYTJI01. Next base: position 11,472 of record CAYTJI010000023.1, read on the forward strand.
GACCTTGTCCACAACATACCCCATATTCAACGCCAGCGGTGAACGCACTGCAACCCTGATCGTTGCCATCGACATATCCGAACGTATTCGCGCGGCCAGAGAAGTCCAGAAAAGCATGGAGAGATGGCGAAAGGCCGTCGAGGGCATCATCCGGTCCATGGCGCTGACCCTGGAGATGAAAGATCCCTACACTGCAGGGCATCAACAGCGCGTTACCAGTCTGGTGACTGCAATCGCCCAGGAAATGGGTTTTGCTGAAGAACGCGTGGAAGGTGTCCGAATGGCGGCCATGATTCATGATATCGGGAAAATATCGGTTCCGGCTTAAATTCTCAGCAAACCCGGTGTCATTACCGAGATCGAATTTAATCTCATCA
>CAYTJI010000024.1:0-11469 GCA_964438065.1 uncultured Desulfobacteraceae bacterium
CGGTTATAATTTTCGCCTTCCTTGATTTGGCACAAAATCGGTCATTTTTCAAAGGTCTCGATAGGTCGGTTCCGGATTCCCAGGGATTCGTGTTGACACGGATAATCTGAGACATGGGCCCCGTGTTAAATCCAACTGTTCGCGGAGACGGCCATGAGCCTGTTGAACGAGGCCCTCAGAAAAAGAAACAGAGAACTGAATCCGCCACATGAGCCTTTTCCGGACAGGTCTGCCGGCCCGCGGTCCGGCAGACCGAAGATGAGGTTTTTTGCTGCTCTGGCCGTTCTATTGGGTATGATCGTCCTCCTTGTCGTATGGTTTCCGGTTTTTCCCCCCTGGACGCAGCCCGACAGAGAGCGACCGGCAGGGATGACCATGGCAGCCCGGCATGCGGTCGGCCCGGGGAAATCCCGATCTTCTTTGGCTGAGGATTCCCCGGCTCCGGTGGTCTCAGGCCCCGGACCGACCGTGACCGCACGGGATACCCGGTCCCCGGGCGCGGTCAGGCAGGTCATCCGTAAACGGAAAAAGGAGCCCCCGGTGGATGATCGCAGAAAGGCCGGAACGGCTCTTTCCGGGAGGATGCCCAAGACAGGGGAGAGGAAAAAACGACGGTTCTCCCGCCCGCACGGTCAAGTACAGGACCGTGCGGGTGTGTCTCGTGGACCGGAAGAGACGTTTTATCGCAAGGCATTGCGTTATCACCGAAGGAACGAGCTTGACAGGGCCATCGAGATGTACCGGGAGGTCCTCAGAAAGAATCCCGAGCATTCCGGGGCGCTGTTCAACCTGGCCTCAGCCTGCCTGGAGCGGTCGTTGTATTCGGAGGCCCGTGCCATCCTGTGCAAATTGCATGAACGTGATCCTGAAGATGCCGGAATCCTTGTGAATCTTGCTATCGCGGAAATCGGTATGGGAAGGCCCCGGATGGCCGTCACATTTCTGGACCAGGCCGAAAAAGCGGACAACGGGCCGGATTTCCTGGTCTGTCTCAACAAGGCGATCGCTCTGAGCAGGCTCGGCAGGCTGAAAGAAGCCGAACGCTGCTACAAGGAAGCAGAGAAACTGGAGCCGGCTCATCCCCGTCTGTTTTTCAACATGGCCGTTTTTTATGATAGACAAAAAAAATATCCGGACGCACTTTACTACTATGATACGTTCCTGAAGAACGGCCGGGACCTCCCTGCCAGCGAGACAAAGGCCGTGCGGGACCGGATGAGAGCGATCATGGTTCATGTGGCGCGACAATCACCATGAGAGGGTCTCTGTAAGGAGCGTGTGTCGGTGCATGAAGCCCCGATCTGCGGGCTGTTCTGCGGTGCGGCATGTTTTGATATTTTGTTATCAGTCTCTTCGGGATACGACCCTATTACAAGTGAGCAGGTGGACCGGACATGAAAAAGCGTATCGGCGACATACTGATTGAGATGGGTTTTATCGATCAGGACCAGTTGAAAATGGCACTGGCGGAAACAAAAAAGACCGGTGCCATGCTCGGAGACACGCTTCTCAGACTGGATTGGATCTCTGAAGAGCAACTGCAGATGGCCATCGCGGTTCAGAGCGGTGCCAGGATTCTGGACACTGAGTCCGTGACCGTTGATCTGGGGTTGATTTCGACGATACCCAAGGAATTTGTGATCAGTCATAAGATTTTCCCTTTTGCTAAGGAGGGGGAAACAGTCAAGGCCGCCACCTCCAATCCGTTTGATGTTGTTGCCAGAGATCAGTTGGCCCGGATGACCGGCAGTCAGGTGGAGACCTATATCGCCCCCAAGGAATGGATATCCAATGCCATAGAACTTTACTATGAAACCGCCCTGACGATCGACAAAAATGTGGAGGGGATTACCAGCGCAAGACTGAGCGAAACCGCGTTTGATGAAGACAAGATCATTCGGCTTGCGGATCTCCTGATAGAAAAAGGGCGGGTCCTCGGCGCCAGTGACATTCATGTGGAGCCGGATAGCAACCTGGTGAGGATCTATTACCGGATTGATGGTGTCCTGCATCAGAATTATATTTTTCCGAAATCGTTCCATCAGGGCCTGGTAACGCGTTTCAAGATCATGGGCAACATGGATATTTCCAACCCGAACATCCCACATGACGGCAGAATCCGGTACCAGGGCAGTTTCGGAGAACTGGATCTGAGGGTTTCCACGTTCCCCACACACCTGGGGGAGACGGTTGTGCTGAGGCTTCTGATATACAGCAAGGTGGTCGGTAACCTCGAGAGCCTCGGTTTTGAAGAGGAAGATCTGTCAAGGTTCCTGGACAGTATCAGGCGTCCGTACGGCCTGATCCTGACAACCGGCCCCACGGGCTCAGGCAAAACCACGACGCTGTACACCGCGCTCATGACGATCAACAGCCCCAGTATCAATGTCATGACGGTGGAGGACCCCATTGAGTATGTCATCCCGACCATACGGCAGACCGCTGTGAATCCAAAGGCCGGCCTGACATTCGGCAATGCCCTGCGTTCCGCCATGAGACAGGATCCGGATGTCATTCTGGTCGGTGAAATACGGGATAAAGAAACGGCGGATCTTGCCATGCGGGCATCCATTACCGGGCATCTTGTCCTGTCCACACTCCACACCAATGACGCGGCATCGTCCGTTAGCCGCTTACTTGATCTGGGGGTGAACAGCAGTATCCTGGCGTCATCTCTGACCATGGTGGTGGCCCAGAGACTGGTGAGAAGGCTTTGTCCCAATTGTTCGACAAGGACCGCCCCTGCGCCGGAAGAACGGGATATATTTGTGCGGAACGGGCTTGAAGCGCCTGTTGAAATCTCAAAGGCCGTGGGATGTGAAAGCTGTTACCATTCCGGTTACAAGGGACGTACCGGGATCTATGAAGTCATCCAGGTCGATCGGGAGATACAGGAACTGATTTTTACGGGGTCCATTCAGAACAGAATCGAGGATGCTGCTGTCAAAGCCGGCACATCCCTGATGCTGAAACAGGCCTTGAAAAAGGTGGTTGCACAGGTGACGACCCTTGAAGAGGTCTTCCGGGTGGTCGCAAATGCCTGATTACGCTTTCAAGGCGATTGATGAGACGGGCAAGGTTGTCAGGGGGACCATGGTCGCCCGGAACGAAGAGGATGTTGAGCTGCGTTTGAGGCAGAAGGGATTTACGCTGATCAAAAGCAGACGCCGCAAACAGGGTATCTGGGTCAGGCTGCGCTCAGGCGGCAGGGTCAAACCCCGGCTTCTCATTGAGCTGTATTACAGGATCTCGCAGACCCTGGAGATGGGATTGCCGATTGTTTCGGCACTGGATGAAAACGCGAAACTGCTTCCCTCAAAGGTGCTCCGCAAGGTGCTGGAAGAGATCCGCGCGGGACTGGAGAGCGGAAATACCCTTTATGAATCCATGAGCCGGTTCCCGAAGGTTTTTCAGAGGCTGGACCTGGCAATTATCAGAATGGGCGAGCAGTCGGGTGTCCTGGCCGGATGCATGAAGGATCTTGCGGACTTTCTTGAATGGAAGGAAAATATTCGTTCCATTATCAGGCGGGCATCCATTTACCCCTCTTTTGTTATTCTTGTGCTCGCCGGGGTAATCGGGGTCTGGGTCGGATACGTTCTTCCCCAGATGGCCACGATGCTGAAAGAGATGGGCATCCCTCTTCCCGGGGTCACGCGGGCGGTGTTCACTACCAGCCTTTTTTTTCAGGCATACTGGGCGTGGATAATCGGCGGAATATTGTGCTTCGCCATTTTTTTCTGTGTCATTGTGAGAACCCGGAAAGGCGGGGTGCTGTTCCATCAATATCTGCTGAAGGTCCCGGTTGTCGGTCGTATGGCCACCAATATCGCCGTGGCCCGGTTGAGCCGTAATTTCGCGACCATGTTCACCGCCGGGATGAACATGAACGCGATTTTCGAGATCCTGATGGATCAGGCGCTGGGCAACCGGTACCTCGAGCAACGCCTTTCCGTTGCCTTCAAGGGGGTTCAGCGCGGCCAGTCCATTGCCGATGCCTTTGAGAGTGCCGGAGGCTTTCCCCTTCTCCTTCTGGGGGGGATCAGAAACGGGGAGATGACAGGTACCCTGGACACGGCCTTCAACCGTTTGGGAGAATACTACGACAGGGAGGTAAAACGGTCGGTCCAGGCCATGATCAATGCGATTGAACCCCTGACCATCGTTCTCCTGGGCGGGATATTCGGTTTGATCATCCTTTCCATCATGCTGCCGCTCTATGATGTCATCGGAAATCTGGGAAGCGCCTATTGATGAACGGAACGGGATGTTCAGGGGATGGTGATGGTGCGATCCTGACCGGCAATCGTGACAGGCGTTACAGGGGTTGTCGCAATGGGACCCACACCGTTCGGCGCGCTGAAGATCCCGATGCGGGTTCCGGATATGATTTGAAAAGGGCCCGCACCTGACAGGTCAACACCCCGTGTCAGGTCCCGAACGTAGAAGGTTGTTGACCCGGTGGTATCAATCACGGTCAGGATCAGATTTTCACACATCCCGCCATACAGTTCATTTTCCCCAATATACACAACCAGGTCGTCAAAGGTGGCGACGGGCGGGCTCCGGATGTAGTTGGGGTTCCCTGTCCGGTTGTTTCCCCCCGAGGCGCCCGTGATCGTGTCGAACACGCTTCCATCCCCGTCCGCGTCCATGGGACCGGCACTGATCAGCACAGCCGCCACGGAAACGGCACTTCCACCGGGGCCCGCATCCGCGTCAATGATCCGGGGTCTTCCGGTCAGGCCGGCCTGAAGCGCGTTGCAACTGGTAACCGTGTTGGTGATGGGGTTGGTCGCGGTTGTCAGGCCTGGGTTTATTTCATAGGCGACGGCCCGTTTATAGGCGTCCGCGGGCGGGATTCCGAGCGTGGCAAAAGGCAGGGTGCCGACTGTAACACCGGCATCTTCGATACCGTCACGCGGGCTGTTGGAGTCGGCCCAGGGGAGCCTGCCGTTGATCCGGGCAAACGTGATAACGGTCTCCCTGGCCTTGTTCAGATAGTCAACGGACGCGTTTCGGAATTTTCTCTCGGTAAGGGTCCGCATAATGGCCAACCCGCCGCCCATCACCAGACCGATGATGACCATGACGATAGCGATTTCGATCAGGGTAAAGCCGTTATTATGCCGCAGGCTCACGAATGCCCCCGGATCAGAATTCGATGTACATGGTGACGTTGTTTCCGGTCGTGTACGCGGCACTGGCCCTGATGGAACCGGTGGTATTGACCCCGTCATCATGACTGGTGTCAATGATCGTGCCGATCTCGCCGGGAATCATCGTGGTATAAAACCAATGCGTCTGTTTACCGGAGATGGTGGCCCACTGCACATGGTAGGCGCCGCCGAAAGGATTCCTGGGGTATGACGCCGGTGCGGTGGTGTAGGTGCCGGAGATCAGGCCTGATGCCGCCAGATGCATGAACATGTCCGGCGCCTCTGCAGTGGAGATCTGGCCGTTACCGTTTCCGTTCGTCAGTCCCGCACCGTTCGGACGGGTGTTGGCGGCGCTGTCGTCACCGGGAAGAAAGCCGTACCGGTCCTGGTAACTCGTCACGGCAACCCTGAGTTCATCCACCTGTTTCATCAGCCTTTTGATCTTGGCGTTTTTGATCAGTTCCTGCCCCTTGAGTATGCCGCCGATCAAAAGTCCGATAATGACCATGACAATGGCGATCTCCACCAGCGTGAAGCCTGCCTGGCGGTCCCGGCGGCTGTGGCCCCTGAACCTTCTGACCATGATATGTCCCTCCTTTTGTTTCGGGCTTTCTGAGAGTTATCCCTTTTATCGGCATCTGCCTGGAAAACTTGAGAAACAAATTCGAACGGATGGACGCGGATTCTTATTTCAGGCAACACGTGCAGGGATTTCTGCCGCGAGGATACGGGCCGAAAAAGGGGGAACGGATGTCCGGGTGGTTTCAAAATGGTTTTCCCTGGATGGAAACTAACTGATCTTCTTGATGTGGGGGGTGATCAGAATCACCAGTTCCTTGTTTTCTGTCCTGTCTTCCATGTGTTTAAAGAGATTTCCGATAATCGGAATGCTGCTGAACATGGGCAGACCTTGGTGATTGAGGTGCCTGATCTGGCTGATCAGGCCGCCCAGCACCACGGAATTCCCGTCCCGCACCCGGACCATGGTTGAGAGTTCCTGCAGGTCGATGACCGGGTTGGAGATGGTATTGGTTGTGCTTTCCGAAGTAGGGATCTCCACATCCTCCTGCCTCTGGATCCGGGTGATGGTCGGTACGATATGAAGGGCGATAATCCCGTCATCGGAGATATGTACGGTAATCCCCAGTTGCAGGCCGAGGACGGCACGCTTGATGGAGGTCCCGTAGGTGATGAAACCGGACTCGACATCCCGGTCCACACCGTCCACATCTCCGTATGGGAACTGGAATCCGACGGTCATCACCGCGGACTGGCCGTTCATCAGGGAAATGTGCGGGTTGGAAAGAACAGTGATATCCCCTTGGGTTCTCAGGAAATCGAGCATGCCCACAACCGCGGACCGGTCGGACAGGGTAATGGATCCGTCAGCGTTGAAACTGAACCTGAAAGTATCCGGCCATATGCCGGAGCCGGATTTGAATGCCACGTTCAGATTCGACCAGTCAATACCCAGCTTGTTTTCGTCAGACAACTGCACTTCCAGGATTCTGGCCTCAATGAAGACCTGTCTGTTCAGGGATTCGGACAAAGAATCCAGGAAACGGACCATGGATGCGATTTTCCGCGGGGTGTCGGCCATATAGATAATGCACGCGTTACGGTCGATCCGGAGTATGCCGTCCGGTGATTTCAGTGTTTCCAGTGCCTGCTGGACGCCACTCCACACATCGGTATTCTTTTTTTTCCTGTTTCCGGAGACCTGGTATTTTCCCGTCACCCCGGCATTTTCCACACTCGAGGCCAGCATGTCCCCCCCGATGGCGATGTCGGTTTCGCCTATCAGGTCGAGGTAGTCCAGGTGATATATCCTTTCTTCAAACCGGTTGATATAGAGATTTCCGTTCTGGACTTCCCATGCATAGCCGGCACCCCTGACCACGATCATGTTCAGGGCTTCTTCAAAGGTGACCTGCTTCAGCCGGACGGTTACGGGCCGTTTCAGATCCACATCCGCATCGACCGCCAGATTGAGATCCGTGTCAGCGGTAATCGCGCTGATCACAGAACCGAGCGGCGCGTTTTCAAATACCAGGGAGTACAGTTTCGTTTCACCGGACAGACCGCTCGCAACCGGTTCGGTTTTCTCGGAAAAAGAAGGGGGCGGAAGCGGCTGGGCCTGCTTTTCTCTCTGAATGATTTCCTTCGGGTTGACTGTGTCAAGTTCATCTTCAACCACGGGCCTGGGTTCGTGAACAGCGCATGCCGGAACGAGGCCGAGAAGCATACAGGTGATGAAAAAGCACAATCCACGACAGGGCAGCTTTTGTAGATGTTTCATAGTGTTCCTCCTGCCTGCGGTTGATTCGGGACCTTTGAAATACAATCTCTTTTGCACCAAATCGGCGTCAGGCTCATAGTCCGGGAGCTTGGACTCGATCCGGCGCTTTTTACTGTGCCGTCTAAATGATGACCTTTTGCGGTTTCATCAGGACTCCCGGATGCGGCCTGTGTGCTGCGGGGTTATTTATCCCCGGCCCCGGTTTTCTCCACAGAGAAATGGACCTTCGGAGCCGGGGCAAACCATTGCGAACCGGACCGTGTCAGGAGAAGCCCTTTTTCCGTGATTTTCCGGATCCAAAACCCCTGTACCCGGTCGGCCTGCCTGTAGGTCCTGCCGTCAATTACGGCCAGCAGGCGTTTGTTTCCCTGAATGTCTGAAACGCAGATGATTCCCGTGACGACCGGGAGTCGGACACCAGCGGATTTCGGTTTGTTGACCCCGTTTCCGGCCGGGGCTGTGCGCGCTGTTTCCACCCGGCGGCGAAGACCCGGCATCATCTTTTTCCGGATCAGATCCGGGTCAAAAACCGCGGTTTTTTTTAATGTCCTTTCCCTGAGTTGCCGCCATTTGCCCGCGGCTATCCGGGGTTCAGGGGAATGGTCCGCAAGGGACGGATTGAACAGGGACATCAGTGTGAAGCCGTTATACCCGACCAGGAGTAACGCCGCCAGAATCCATATTCCGATGTACCGTCTTTTTCTGCTGCCGATTGCCGTCATGTCATATCAACCGCTGATTATATCCATGCCCGAGACCTGTAAAAAACGCCCCCTTCCGCACCCGCTTACGGTCCGGGATCTTCGAGTTGACTGGGTCCAATCAGCCGGTGTCTTCAGGAACAGAGGGCCTGAACCGGTAATAACATGAAAATACAAAGTCGGATGGACCGTCCGGATGTCTGAGGGTCATTTTCAACTTTCGAGGCTTCAGGTACAGGTAGTCCTTTTCAAGGGCGGCGACCCACTGCATGGCCCCGCTCAAAGGCCCGCTGAAAAAAATGTTGACCACCATGCCGGACTCACCGTTCTGATCCGGCCGGCTTTCCATTTTGAATTTCGTGAGACCGAATTGCCCGGCAAGTGATCGAAGACGCGTTTCAACGGACAGAAGGCCCAGTCGGGCGGATGCCGTTCTCTGGTATGCGGACGCGGCCCTTTTCAGGACCGCCTCAATGTCCCGGTGATGACGCTTCAGGAATTCCCGGTCCTTTTGAAGGACTTCAGCCGTTCTTTTCAAGTGGACGATCCGGCTGATTTCAGTGGTATTCAAACCGGTCAGCAGAAAAACGCCGCTCCAGATCAATCCGACAATCACCCATTTTTTTTTGAACGGATCGGTCATGGCAAAGAAAGATGAAATGAAATCCGATACGCCTGGTTTGCCCGGTCCGGGTTGTCCGTGCATGGGCTGAAATCAATATCCTTCACACGCAGTGGCGGATATCCCCGGATATGGCGGTTGAGATTACGAACAAAAAGAGACAGATATTTTCTGAATGCATCCGGATCCGGCACGTGCATAACGCCATGGAAGTCCACCCCGGGGTCCTGGTCAACGTCAATGGTCAGTTCCTGGATAAAAACGTTTTCCGGTAACGACCTGGCGATTTCAAATACCACCTTTTCCGGAGAAGGGTGCGCGGTATCTGCCAGAAGCAGGTCGACGGCCTGGTTGTACTGACGGATCGTCTGTTCCGTGGTCGTTCCGGGGGAAACGGCTGCAGTCGGGATCAACCGGGCCTGTTTCCACAAAAAAAGGGCTTCCGTGCCGAGCAGCAAAAGCAGGATGAGACCGATGGCGATGCCCGCCGATTGAACAGGCCGCCATTCGTGTTCCGTCTGTAACCGCCTGTGGGAGATACTCAGAAAATCCCCTGATGGAGACAGGTCTTCAGGTGTAAATGCGCCGGTTGGACCCGGGATGCGGATACTTTCGGCAGAGGCGCTGTCCAAGGCGGTCAAGACCTGCACCTCCCTGCCGAGAATTTCTGTCAGTTTCGGGGCATGTTCCCTGCCGGATGAGGTCAGATAAAGGGCGTCGATTTCGGCCCGGGCCTTTTGAGAAAACAGATAAATCGACTGGTTGATTTCGTAGCCCAGTACGTTGAACACGTCCGGCGACGGGTCCCGGTGATCCGGCACGCCAATATGTCTGGAGAAGAGGTAGCGCCCGCGGAAAAAGAAATACAGGAAACATTCGGGCGCCAACAGATGGATCAGGCCCTTGCCGCCCTTGTGAAAGCCGGAGACGATTCTTTTCAGCTTTGCTTCCCACAGGAATGCCGGTGTCGTGATTCGGGCCGGTGTCAGATCACATCCGGAAAGTTTCTCATACACCTGATAAGACAGGGGGTCCTGGAGAAAATACACAATAAGTGCCGGTTCACCGTCTTCTGTTCTATCAAAGGCATAATCGAAGAAATGGATGATATCCGGAAGATCCGGATTGTCGGCACGGAGTTTTCTTTCAATAAACGCCTTTGCAAGGGACCTTTTTCTGGACTGAAACATGTAGGTTGCGTTTGCGAACCAGTAATCCGGGACGACAAGTACCGCGTTTTTCCTGCCTTTCAATGGTGGGGGGATTGCGCCGGATTCCGGGTCGCCGGTCAGAAAACGATCCAGGGAGACAGTGTGGCGGATCCGCCATTCACCTTCCGACTCAACGTCGATGAAGACAATGGCATTATGGTCCGCAACAGTAATAATTGAGGGGGGTTGCCTGAACATCAGATACCTGGGCACTGGATCAGATCCGTCCGGAGACCTTTGAGGTGTAGACATGCATCGAATAAAGGCCTCTCAACGAAAAACGAGCCTGATAACGGGGTGTTGCACGGAATTTAGCCCCTCCCGCTGTGACACGGGCGATGATTTCGTCATCTGCCTGATATTCTAGAAATAAAATATCTTGTATGTCAAGACAAATAGTAACACAAAATGTGGTGGTCTGGATGATTCTTGACCTTGAGCTGACCGGTGTAGTAATATACCTGAAAACACAGGGCGGTGTCACAAAATCCGATCCGCGGCAGTGGCATTGCACGGGTCTTCCGTTTCCCTGAAGGTCCGGCCGGCTCAAATCGATTGACGGCCTGGGACCGTTGGCATGGGGTGGTTCCTGTCCGGGCGCAGGTTGAACCCTTTGGAAAGATAAAAAAAGGGCGCTCCGTCAGCGGTCCCGGCGTACAGAGGAGAGGACATGAACTCGGGCACGCTTACGTTTCTCGATCAGAAAAATGACGTCTGTATTGAAACCGGGGCCAGGCTGAACCTGAAATTTGAGGGAAGTGACCGGGAGATGGGGTGCATATTTGTCGGGGGTCGGACAGGACGATATATCGTCTTGACATGCCCCCCGGAACTTGATTCCGGCGGGAACATGCCGGTCAAAGGGAGCAGGGTGGTGGCCCGATTTTTCCGTGAGGGCCGCGCGCTGGAGTTCCAGGCCCGCTTTGTGACATTTGCATCCGACCCGGTCCGGCTGATTCTGCTGGAGTACCCGGATTCCGTCCGCGAATGTGATCTTCGGGCGCAGAAGCGGATTACCTGTTTTATCTCAGCGACGATCGAGGTGGAGACCGAAGACCATGCCGGGGTTGTGACCGGTGTGATTCAGAATATCAGCAAAAACGGATGCCGTTTTTTGATCCGGACTTCACAGAACAAGGTATTCCGGAATGATGAGGAGGTCACACTGAGATGCCGTTTCCCCGGTATTGTCGGGGAGCAGGAAGCCCTGGGACGTGTCCAGGATATTCAGAAAGAAGATGACGAGATTTCCGTCGGCATTGCGTTTTCAGATCTCCTCTGGTGGGTCCCCCCGTACGCGTGACCTAAAACCTGCACAAACTGTTTTCAAAAGATGAAGTTATATTTTTAATATCACTAAGTTATGGGAATGCCGGGCCTGCATGTCACGCATCAATCCGAATGCGGCCATAAAGGCAGCGGTTTTTGAAAACAGTTTACCCTCCGGGAGCGCCGAGTTTATCCCGCCTGGAGGCGG
>CAYTJI010000025.1:0-11330 GCA_964438065.1 uncultured Desulfobacteraceae bacterium
GAAAAGGGAAAAAATAGGTCCAACGGAATCGTCCGGGTTTTGCCCTGCTCAACAGCAGAATCGTGTCCATGAGATCGTCACGGGTTTCATAGGGAAGGCCGATCATGATAAAGACGGAGCTGTGCATGCCGTAGCGGTGCACCCGGTCGATGGCACGGATGATCTTCTCGTTGCTCATGTGCCGGTTCATGATCTGACTGCGGATTTTCCGGCTGCCGCTTTCCACGCCGAACTTGACGATCCTGCATCCGGCCTCTGCGAGATACCGCGCGCGTGCATCATCGAAAAGTCCCACATGCCCGTTGACAACAAACGGCACGCGCGACACCCTCCGGTAGGCCTCGCTGAACGCACCAACAAAATCCTGCCGGAAGGTAAACAGATCGTCATCAAAGATGAACATTCTGATATTTCTGTAATTATTCTGCAGAAAGACGATCTCCTCGATAAGCTGATCAACTGAAAAGTGTCTGATATAGCCCAGCTCTCTGAAAGAGCATTGAAGATCATTCCGGTACTTCTTCACCATCAGATGGTTGAAACAGTACGTGCAGCTGAAAGGACATCCCCGGGAGGCCATGAGTCCTACCCAGCCATTCTTGGCATCGATGATCTTCTGAAAATCAAAGATCTCATAATCCTTGAAAGGCAGCGAATGGAGATCAGGCAGCGGGCGGACGGGGTTGATCTTCGGCTTTCCGTTTACGACCCTTCCCATATTGCGGACGTCGTCAATCGCTTCACCCCGGGCGCTCTTCTCCACGAACTCCAGGAATGCCTCTTCACACTCACCTGAAAAGGTGTAATCAAACAGGCCGCTTCCAAGAATTTCTTCCGGAGCGATTGTGGCATGGATTCCCCCGCACACGATCGGTATGTCCAGCGCCTTCCTGACCCATCCGGCCAATCTGCGGGCATATCTCCACTGGGTGGTCACCACGGAAAAGCCGACGATATCCGGGTTTACCCTCGAAAGTCTGGTAATAAATTCATTTTCTGCGGGAAGCGCACCGAGGTCCTCACATATCTGCCAGAATTCCACACTGTGCCCGGCCTGTTTCAGGACAGACGACATATGCGCGACACCGTAATTAAAACCCAGTTGCGACCCAACGTTCGGATAAATAAACAGGATTTTCATTTTTCTAACCATTTTCAGGGGGCAGCATCCACTTGATAACGCTCAGGGAAACCGTACCGGTTTGCAGAGGCCCCGGTTCCTCTCTTCCGTTAAAAACGGAAAGGCCGGGCATCATACTGTCCGGCTGTCAATGATTCTCATGATAATATCTTCCGTGTCGAACATCGGCGGATGCGTCAAGGTATCCACATGGACAATCTCACTCTTTGCCGGTCCGCACGCACTCCACCGCCGGACGAAACGCACATTATTGCTGCCGGCAAAGACCGTACACGTGGGCACGCCCAGAGCCGCCGCAATATGCTGACATGCGGAATCATAGCCGATAAACTCGTCACACTGCGCAATGATGGCGGCGATTTCCCCGATTGTACTTTCGACCCCGATGACCCCGCGTGGGATACGGATTTCCCCCGGGGATTCGAATTTCACATATTCTACCGGAATCCCGGATCGTTCCATCGCCTTCATCACAGCCCCGGAACGTGCAAGCTCCTCATCTCCGACCCCCCGATCGAGGATTATGACGGTTTCAGGATCTTCCAGGAGCCTCTGTACCAGGTTTTCCTCAAAATCGCCCGGAAGTCTTTTTCTTGAATTTCCTCCTACACCGAAATTGACGGCAATCATTTTCCGGCATCCCGCCGTTCGCAACGCCCGGCTCAGGCGGGAAGCCTGCGCCACAAGGGATGGCTGAAGCCATACCCTGGGGTAGCAGAAATCCGATTCGCCGAACACATTGTCCATCCAGAGGTTCGCCAGTTCAGCGATGGACATGTTTTTCGGATAGGAATCCCTGCCGCGACTGTTGAAAAACAGGTATTTTTCCGGGGCAATACACGGCAGGACCCCGAGCTGGGACAAACGGGAATCCGGATCCACCACCACAAGATCTTCAGACCCCGATGTTGTCATTTCATCACGGATAATCTTCAGGACGGCCAGCCAGCTCCTGAAACGCTCTATCATATTTCCACGGCGGTGATAACGAACCTCCCGGATTCTGATACGGGGGTTGGTGCCGAATATCTCATGGATCCGGGGACTTCCGATGATGACAATTTCCGCACCGGGGAACCTGCGCCGGATGCGCTGGACAAGAACACTCGTGACGGCCACATCCGCACCGATGGTCACCCGCGAAAGGATGACAACCTTATCCGGCGGTTTCATGTCCCGGGCCGTGTCACTGGCCGCGCGGATGTTTTCGATGCGGTTGAAAATATCCTCACGGGAATGCAGGGAAAACCGCCTCAGCTCTCTGTCCAGGTCCTTTCCCGGGGGCGTCTCCCGGCAGAATGAGAGGACCTGGCTCATCACCCGATTATAAGCCTCTGTCTGAAGTTCCTCGAAATCGTCACACAACGCCTCGATCACGATACCAAAAAGTGCGGACGAGCCGATTCTGTTCAGATCATCATCTTCAAAACCCGTGGCGATCTCACAGAGAAGCCGGATATAATCATCCTCATGGCAGTCATTGTAAAAATAGCGGTCCAGAAAAGACAGGGCGATCTGTCTGGCCAGACGATCCAGATCTTTCCTGTCCGGCTGGTTCCTGAGACCATGCCATTTCTGTTCATAAAAGGAGGGTTTCATTGCTGTCCACGTAACATCTCAAAAGGTCCCGGCCGGCATTTTTGAGATGTTTCCTGTTCATGGAAATGCCGTACCCCCATGAATCTGTCCATGCGGGGCGACCGGTCACACGGAATTCGCCAGAAGTTTTTCGACACCTTCAAAAACCTTTTCGGGAAGGATACGGGTCATGCAACGATGATCTGTGGGGCACACTTTCCTGTGACAGGGGGAACAGTCTACATCTTCCCTGAACACAATGCTCCGTTCCAGGTTTGCGGATGTGTATGCCGGGTTGGTGGGACCCATGAGAACAACAACAGGGACATCGAAAGCCACAGCATAATGGCGTGGCCCGGTATCATTCGTTACCAGAAGATTGCATCGTTTAATCAACGGCTTGAGTTGCGACAGATCCAGGATATTCCGAGCCGTGTTGATGATCTTCGAACGGCTCCGCGCCACAATGTCGTCGGCGATCCGTTCCTCTCCCGGTCCCACAAAGAGGATCAACCTGCAATGAAGCCGGGTCTCGATCAACTCGGCCAGTCTGGCAAAATATTCAGGCGGCCAGCATTTGGATGAACCGAAACCGGCACCGGGATTCAGACCCACAAGCGTGTCTTTTTCGGATATCCCGTACCGCTTCAATATGTTTTCTCCCTCCGCCCTCAAACGGCTGGAGATGAACAGCCTGGGTCTGGGGTTGGGCGGAACATGAAACCCCAGGTCCCGACCGATTTCGAGATAATAATCGACCATGGGAACCGGTTTGAATCCATTATAATCACGCACGGGTTCCGGTCCGCCGGTCATGAAAAACCGCTGCAGGTTTCGTTTGTACCCATATATCCGTTTTATGCCTCCAAGCCTGGCCGTCAGGAAGCAACGGGTTGAGTTCGGCAGCAGGATAGCCAGGTCCGGTTTTAGCGCCCGGGTCTCCCTTACCGTCCGGACAAATCCAGGAAGCGTCCGGTCGTCACACGGCACGATCTGGTCGAACCACGGGCTGTCTTCAATCACGCCACGCGCATATCTCCTTATACCGGCATAGATCCGGGCGTCCTGGAAATGATCACGAATGCACCTGAATAAAGGCGTTGCCATGACAATATCCCCGACCCAGTTGGGGCACCGGACCAGAACACGCTTTACGGATTTCAATCGTTCATCCACCGGATTTTCCAGTTTTTTTCGGGAGTGATTCACCAATCGCTTTCGATCAGATCCAGCCTTTCCGCATACCTCAGCACCTCTCCCGTGTCACGCAGAGATGATTTATTCAATATCCTGGTTGTATGATTTTCAAGGGTTTTTTTTGTAATAAACAGTTTTCCGGCAATCTCCATCCTGGGCAGTCCTTCCACCGGAAGACGCAAGACCTCCTGTTCCCGGCGAGTCAGGGTGCCATAGGCGGCGTCTTTCGCCTTCAGATACGCCGCACCTGTCTGCGCGTGGGCACGCATAGGCAGGCAAGTGATCCCGCAGATTGACGCAGGGATTGCGCAAAAAGGCCATTTATGAATGGAAACTATCTGTCTGGATAACCAAATATACTGCAATTTCAGTTGGCTATATTGTTCCTCTCGCAGCACTCATCGCTGACACGGACATGGTCAAATTTTCCATCTGTATCGGCTTTGGCACAAAACAGAGCAGTGCAGCAGATCTCTTCGTGCATCTTCATCTTTTTTGTGCTATTAAAGTAATTCAGGGGTCATTCACACTGCGGGGACAACCGTTGACTGGTCGTTCTTCTTGTTATTCTTCACGATTCCAAGATGAAAGACCCGATTACCGGACATGGCAACGACAAAGCTGGTATTATTTGACATCGATCACACGCTTGTGGATCCCGGCGGAATCGGCAGATATTCCGTGACCCGGGCGTTCAGCGAGCTGTTTTCAGTCAAAGACGCCTTTTCAGGCATCAAAATGGCTGGCCGTACTGACATCCAGATTGTCAAAGAGGCGCTGTCCGCGCACCGGATATCCTCAGGGAACGGAATCATTCCCATGATATTGAACCGATATCTCGAAATCCTCGAAAGGCAAACAGACAAAATACGCATCAAACCCGGAGTTGCCGGTCTTCTCGGACACTTGGAGTCCACGGAGGGATTTTATCCGGGGTTGCTGACCGGAAACATATCGCAGGGTGCCAGGATAAAGCTCGCCGCTCTCAATCTGAACCGCCATTTTCCTTTTGGGGCCTTCGGTGACGACCATGAGGACCGGAACGAATTACTTCCAATCGCTGTTGATAAATTCAGGATGATGACCGGCATGGATGTGGCCTTCCGGGACTGTATTGTCATCGGCGATACCCCACATGACGTACAGTGCGCAACCGCCTGGGGCGCGATATCCATAGCGGTTTCAACCGGCCCCTACAGCTATGAATCATTGATGGAGACAGAGGCGGATTATGTGGTGAGTGACCTGCGGGAGGCGGGGAAACTCCGCCTGCTTGTGTAAAGAAAGACCTTTGAAAACGGACTGATTTTGTGCCCGATCAGGACGAAGATCCCGGACTGTAAACCGCACGCCGAGTTGCTGCAAAAGCAGTCGCTTTTCAAAGGCCTCAAAGGAAATGTGAAACCTCGGGATCGATCTTTTCCGAGGCTTTCAAATTTGACTTGACTGGCAGAGTATTCCGGGATATTATTATGGTTTTCGTTGTTGATGAAGGAGCCAGAAACATGTACGCGGTCATCAAGATAGGTGGAAAGCAGTACCGGGTAAATCCGGGGAGCGAGGTCAGGATAGAAAAACTGTCGGGACAAGTTGGGGATACCATCACATTCGATCAGGTCTTGTTGGCCTCTGACGGCGAAAACCTGAGAATCGGGAAACCCTATCTGGAAGATATCAAAGTCACCGGACAGATTACACGCCAGGGGAAAAACAGAAAAATCGTAGTCTTCAAATACAAGCGAAGAAAAGGCTATCGCAGGAAACTGGGACACAGACAGCAATTCACCCAGGTGAAAATCCAGGATATCGCACTTTAGCGTCCTGTATTAGAGGCAGATACAATGGCACACAAAAAAGCCGGCGGCAGTTCCCGAAACGGAAGAGACAGCGCAGGGCAACGATACGGCATAAAAAGGTTCGGCGGGCAGATCGTCCGGGCGGGGAACATTATCGTCCGTCAGAAAGGTACCCACCTGCATCCCGGCAACAATGTCGGTCTTGGCAAGGACTATACCATTTTTGCAAAAATCGACGGCATCGTCACGTTTGAACGTTTCGGCAAAAAAAAGAGGAAAGTCAGTGTTTATGCCGCGCAGCCTGTTCCCGAATAAAATATGAGGTTTTCTTCAATCACCAGGCCGTGGCCGTCCGGGGATCCGCGAACGGACCGGGGAGAGTTCCTCTCCAACACACTATTGAAAACCACTCCATGTTCTTCACGGGCAGGTCAGACCCGTCGAAAAAGGCAGCCTGCCTCAAGGGTCACAAGTCGCCACGGGTAACGATTGGGCATCCGTCTCTGTTGAGTGGATAATGGGCTTTTTAGATGAAGCCGTGATCACGGTAGCATCCGGTTCCGGAGGAAGGGGTTGCGTCAGCTTCAGAAGGGAGAAATATATTCCCAGAGGCGGGCCGGACGGGGGGGACGGTGGTAATGGCGGAAGCGTCATTGTTCGGGCGACAAACAGGGTCCACAGCCTGGGTGACTTCAGCTCACGCAAATTTTTGAGTGCGGGGAACGGGCAGCCCGGAATGGGCAAAAACCGGTCCGGCAAAAACGGTGCAGACCTTCTTATTGAAGTTCCCCCGGGCACAATCATTCACGATGCCGATACCGGGGACCTGCTCGCCGACCTTGTCCGTGATAAACAGGAAATCCAACTTATTCCCGGCGGAAAAGGAGGAAAAGGCAACCATCATTTTGCGACATCCACCCGCAGGGCACCGAGGACCGCACAACCCGGTCTCCCCGGACAGAAGAGAAGGATTAAGCTGACCCTCCATTTTCTTGCCGATATCGGTCTTGTCGGTCTGCCCAACACAGGCAAATCCACGTTGTTGTCCCGCCTCAGCATGGCACATCCCAAGGTAGATGATTACCCTTTCACAACCCTTGTACCCAATCTGGGGGTCATGACTTTTGACGATGAAAGTTCTGTGGTCATTGCTGATATCCCGGGACTGATACGCGGCGCCAGCCGGGGCCGTGGACTCGGTCATCGTTTCCTGAGGCATATTGAACGGACAGAGCTTCTTTTGCACCTCCTGGATATCACCTACGCCACAGATCAGGACATCCTTGAAGACTTCCATACCATTCGGCAGGAGATGAGGGATTATAATCCTGCGTTGACCCGGAAGCCTGAGCTGGTTTTGATCAACAAGATGGACCTGTATGGCCCACAACACAGAAATGTGGACGACCTGAGCCGGGCGCTGGCGCGAATCGGCGTGAAATCCCTGCCTGTTTCAGCATTGACCGGGCAGGGGATTGATGTACTGAAAGGAGTCATTTATCATCACTGTGTATCCGGACATTTCCAGAAGAGACCTGCTGAAAACAGTTAAAAGAGCCGTCGTGAAAGTAGGCAGCGGCGTCCTGACCGTGGAAGATGGTCTGAACAGGAAAGTGATTAACGAACTTGCCGGAGATATCTGCGCCGTGGAACAGGCAGGGATTGAGGTCATTCTTGTTTCCTCCGGCGCCATTGCTTCCGGTCTCAGGAAGTTGGGCTTTTCCGTCAGGCCGCACGCCATCTCACAGCAACAGGCAATGGCCGCGACCGGTCAGTGCAGCCTGATGATGGCCTATGAAGAGGCCTTCGGCCGATATGGAAAAACCGCCGCCCAGATCCTGCTCACCCGGGATGACCTCAATCACAGACGCCGTTATCTGAATGCCCGGAACACCATATTCACGCTTCTTTCATGGAAAATCATCCCCATCATCAACGAAAATGACACGGTTGTTGTGGATGAACTCAAATTCGGCGATAACGACAATCTGAGCGCAATGGTCACCAATATGACGGACGCACAGCTCCTGGTGAACCTGACCGACATCGACGGGCTCTATGACAAGGATCCCCGGATTCACAAGGATGCCCGTCTCATTAAACGCGTTGAAAAAGTGGGCCGCCGGGAACTGGCGTATGCCGGTTCGATTCCGGGTTTTCTGGGCACGGGGGGTATGGCCAGTAAAATCAGGGCGGCAAAAAAGGTGGCCTTCGGAGGTATTCCGAGTGTAATTGCCAACGGCCTGAAGCCCGGAATCCTGAAAAGGATATTTGCCGGGAAGGAAGAGGGGACCTTATTTTTTCCCCAGCAGGCGGCTTTGTGCCGAAGGAAGCACTGGATCATGTTTACCAAGGCACCCAAAGGCGCTCTTGTGGTCGACCCGGGAGCCGAAAAAGCGATTGTCGATCACGGGAAAAGCCTCCTGCCATCCGGCATAATGGAGGTCAAAGGAAAATTCAGTACCGGTGATGCGGTCCTGCTGATAAACCGGGCGGGGAAAGAAATCGCCGTGGGCATGGCCAACTATGATTCCCCGGATATCAGGCGGATTGCGGGCAGAAAAACCTCTGAAATCCAGTCCATCCTGGGTTTCAAGCATGATGATGAGGTCATCCACCGCAACAACCTCGTCCTGACCGGACAGATGAAAGAAGGAGATGACGTATGCAGCTTTCAGACATGATCACAGAGATGGCGGACCATGCCAGGGCCGCTTCCGGCACACTGCGAAAGCTCGGAAAAGCCCGGAAGGACGCGGCCCTGGAACGAATGGCAGATATGCTGCTGGAACAGCAGGCGGAAATTATCCGCGAAAACCAAAAAGATCTCTCCCGGGCGGTGGACAGCGGTCTGTCCGGGGCCATGATCGACCGTCTGACCCTTAATGAAAAGGTGATCGATCAGATGGCCGGAGGGCTGAGAGAGGTGGCTTCCCTCCCGGATCCCGTGGGGGAAATCACCGGGATGTGGCGGAGGCCGAACGGCCTGCTGGTCGGACGGGTCCGCATTCCCCTGGGTGTGATCGGCTTCATTTATGAATCGCGGCCCAATGTGACCGTGGATGCGGCCGGCCTGTGTCTGAAATCCGGGAATGCGGTCATCCTGAAGGGAGGATCTGAAGCCATACACTCGAACCTGGCACTTGCCGCCCTTCTGGAAAAGGCCCTCGAAGAGACCGGCCTGCCGCCGAAGGCGGTTCAGGTCATTCCCAGCACGGACAGGGACGCGGTCAATGCCCTGATTGGCCTTGACGAATATCTGGATGTCATTATTCCCAGGGGCGGAGAGGGACTGATCCGCTTTGTCACGGAAAATTCCCGCGTTCCGGTCCTGAAACATTACAAGGGCGTCTGTCATGTTTATGTGGACAGATTCGCGGATCCGGCACTTGCCGCGGATATCTGTTTCAACGCCAAAGTCCAGCGGCCAGGGGTATGCAATGCCATGGAAACCATGCTGGTCCATGAAGCCGTTGCCGGGGATTTTCTGCCCGTCATGTGCGATCGATTCAAACAGGCCGGTGTTGAAATCCGGGGATGTAACCGGACCCTGCAACAGGTAACATGGGCTGAACCGGCAGCGGAATCCGACTGGCCTGCGGAATTTCTTGACCTGACTCTTGCCGTCAAGGTTGTGGGGAGCATGAATGAGGCACTGGAACATATTGAAAAATACGGTTCCCGTCACACGGAAGCCATTGTCACCAGAGATTATGACCGTTCACAGCGGTTCCTGGTGGAAGTGGATTCTTCCGTTGTCCTGGTCAATGCTTCCACGAGGTTTAACGATGGCAACCAGCTGGGGCTCGGGGCGGAAATCGGGATCAATACTTCGAAGCTTCACGCTTTCGGCCCGATGGGACTTGAAGAACTGACCACGACCAAGTTTATTGTTTACGGTCAGGGTCAGATAAGGGAATAATGGGGAGGTTTTTTTGCGAATCGGCATTCTGGGCGGCACTTTTGATCCGGTTCATCTGGGCCATCTGCGCACGGCAGAAGAGGCAGGAGAGAAGCTGAACCTGGAAAAGGTGTACCTGATCCCGTCATTTTTACCCCCGCACAAGACGGACGAGCCAATCGCGCCTTTCCACCATCGGCTGGCCATGGTTCGTATGGCTGTGGACGGGTCGCCCCTCCTGGACGCCCTGGATCTTGAAGGCAGACGTAAAGGCGTCTCCTATTCCATTGAAACCCTGAAGGAACTGAATCGCGTGCTCCATCCGGATCCTGAACTGTTTTTCATTTTGGGTACGGACGCGTTTCTTGAAATCGAGACCTGGAAGGACTACCGGGAACTTTTCGACTACGCTCATTTCGTCATCATCCAGCGACCCGGTTATGAGGCGAAGCAATTGGGGCCTTTCCTCGCCGAAATACGTCCTGATATTACAAAATCCACGGAATCGGATACCTATCTGACCACATCCGGGAAAACCATCCGGATTCTGTCTCTGACCTTTATGGGAATCTCTTCGACAAAACTGCGCCGTATGGTTGCCCAAGGAAAATCCATCCGTTTCCTGGTCAGCGAACCGGTGAGAAAATATATAGCAACACAGGGTTTGTACAGAAATGATGCGTTCAATCGATAAATCAAGGCTGTGTCTCAAGATCATCCGGGAGCGCAAGGCCATTGACCCGGTCATGTTCGAGGTCGGTCAACTCAGCTCAATCAGCGACTATTTCATTATTGCCAGTGGCAATTCCAGCAGGCAGGTGCAATCCATCACGCAGCATCTGCGCCGGAAAATGCGGGAAAAAGGCTTCCGTGTCTACGGTGTTGAGGGCGAACAGGAAGGTCACTGGGTTCTCATGGATTACGGGGATGTCATCGTGCATATATTCTATGAACCGTTCAGGGAATATTACGATCTTGAAGGCCTGTGGATCGAAGCACCCCGCATCCGCCTGGAAGATGACGATCCGGGAGGTATTACCTCATGAAATTCAGATTTCGTTTGTGTGCCGGGCCACTGATCGGTCTGCTGGTTCCGGCACTTCTCGCATGGCCCCTGTATTTTTACCCGTCAGAGGCGTTGGCTCTTTCAGTCGAGGATGAACAAAAGATGGGCCGCGAATTTGTCATGCAGGTCCGCCGTCATTTCCAGCTGCTTGATGATGATTTTGCCAATCAGTATTTCAGTGGGATGGGACACTACCTGACAGGGTTTCTCAGAGCGAAAAAGTTTCCATATCATTTTTATATCATAAAAGATAATACCCTCAACGCCTTTGCGGCCCCCGGGGGTCATGTGTTTTTCTTTTCCGGACTGATCAATGTCATGAGCAACGCGGATGATCTCGCATCCATTCTGGGTCATGAAATGGGTCACGTGGCTGCCAGGCATCTGGCCCGCCGGATGGAGAAAAGCAAAAAAATCGGGTTTGCCACCCTGGCCGGGATCCTGGCGGGCATATTTATGGGCGGTCCGGCCGCCGAAGCATTGATAGTGGGATCCATGGCCGCAGGGACTCAAGCACAGCTGTATTACAGCCGCAACGACGAGCGGCAGGCGGATCAACTGGGATTCCGGTTTGTCGAGGAGGCGGGATTCAATCCGGGGGCCCTCAGCGCCATGCTGAAAAAAATCGGGCAGAACGACTGGATGGGCTCG
>CAYTJI010000026.1:0-11060 GCA_964438065.1 uncultured Desulfobacteraceae bacterium
TAGCGGATATGTTTCCCGGACCTGTCCGTACTTTTTCCGTTACTTTCCATGTTCCCCTGTTGAAAGTAGGCCGGGAAACGGTGCATGTACTGGTCATAAGGCAGGATGGCTTCAGTCTGGGCACCGAAGAAGTTATTGTACCATATGCCTATCAGGGCCAGGATGACCGGGATATTCCGGTTAAACGGGGTGTGCCTGAAGTGTCTGTCCATGGCATGGGCGCCTTCCAGGAGCTGGATGAAATTCTCAAATCCAATGGCGCACGCAATGGAAAGGCCGATGGCAGACCAGAGGGAATACCGGCCTCCGACCCAGTCCCAGAATCGGAACATGTTGTCACGGTGGATGCCGAATTCGACCACTTTCTCCTCGTTCGTGGATATGGCGGCGAAGTGCTTGGCAATATGCCTTCCGTCTCTTGCATGTTCAAGAAACCATGCCCTTGCGCTATGTGCGTTGGTCATGGTCTCCTGTGTCGTGAATGTCTTGGAAGCGATCAGAAAAAGTGTGGTCTCCGGGCTGAGCGTTTTCAGCGTCTCGGTCAGGTGGGTGCCGTCCACGTTGGAGACGAAATGTACCTTGATATGCGGCTGAGCATAGGGTTTCAGCGCCTCCGTGACCATCGCCGGGCCCAGGTCGGAGCCGCCGATCCCGATGTTCACAATATCCGCGACAGGTTTGCCGGAATAGCCCCGCCATTGACCGGATATGACCTGACGGGAAAATGTTGCCATCTGTTCCAAGACGGCGTTGACCCGGGGCATGACATCCCGGCCGTCCACGACAATCGGAACGTTTGAGCGGTTTCGGAGAGCGACGTGGAGCACTGGGCGGTTTTCGGTTTCATTAATGCGGTCCCCGGAAAACATTTTTTCAATGGCATCCCCGAGTTCTGTTTCTTCGGCAAGTTTCAAGAGCAGGTCGAGGGTTTCATCCGTGATAATGTTTTTTGAAAAATCCACCAGTATATCCTCGAACCTTAGAGAAAACCGGGAGAATCGCTCGGGGTCTGCATCAAAGAGACTCCGCATATGCACGGTTTTCATTTCACTGTAATGCCGGGAAAGGGCATGCCAGGAGTCCGTTGTCGTTGGGTCGATTTTTTCCAGCACTTGATTCCCCCTGCGGATAAACGTGTTGCGGGTGTGGATATCATTCGAAGATTCAGGCAGAGACAGCATAGGGAATCCGACCTGGGTATGTCAAGTGTCACCCCTGCAGGGGGTTCTTTGTCTTGTTTTTTTCGGGGTAGTGGGGTATCCTGAAAACCAGAAAAGGCAGTGGCGAGATATTCATCGATTTTCCAGGAGGCAGATGATGGCGAAGCTGACTGTTGAAGATATCGAAGTGACCGGCAAACGCATCCTCACACGCGTTGATTTTAATGTGCCGCTTGACGCCGGAAAGGTCGCCGATGATAAACGGATCCGGGCGGCCTTTCCGACCATCCGGTATCTTGTTGAACGGGGCGGGAGGGTGATTCTCATGTCCCACCTGGGCCGTCCTAAGGGAGAGAGGAGACCGGATATGTCTCTCAGGCCGTGTGTGCCTGTCCTCAGCGGACTGGCGGGCCGGGATGTGCGGTTTGTCGATGACTGCATCGGGGAGGCGGTTATTGCCGCTGTCAAAGAACTGGGGGACGGAGATATCCTGCTGCTCGAAAACCTCCGCTATTATAACGAGGAAACCCGGAACGACAAGACGTTTGCCGCAAAGCTAGCCGCACTCGGCGATGTATATGTGAATGATGCGTTCGGGACCGCTCACAGGGCGCATGCGTCCACCGAAGCGATCACCCATTTTATTCAGCCCTGTGTTGCCGGGTTTCTCCTCATGAAAGAGATTGCGTACCTGGGGGATCTCATCGAGAGCCCGGAAAGGCCGTTTGTGGCGATTCTTGGAGGCGCAAAGATTTCCAGTAAGATCGGGGTGATTTCCAACTTGTTGCCAAAGGTTGACCGGATCATCTTGGGTGGAGGCATGTCCTACACCTTTTACAGGGCCAAGGGCATGGAGATCGGCGATTCCATGCTCGAAGGAGACAAGGTAGATCTGGCAGCATCGCTTCTGAAACAGGGCGGGGACAGAATCGTGCTTCCGGTGGACTGTGTGATTTCGAATTTTCTGGATTTTGACGAACGCAAGGTGGGTGAACTTCGGGAGGTGGCAGCGGAGGCCATCCCTCCCGGTTGGCTCGGTCTGGATATCGGATCACGCTCCATTGCGCGGTTCGGATCGATTCTGAAGGACGCGAAGACCATTGTTTGGAACGGCCCCATGGGCGTGTTCGAGATAGAAGCGACTGCCAAGGGAACCTATGCCGTGGCCCGGGCACTTGCGGATGCGACCGCAAACGGTGCGAAAACAGTAATCGGAGGAGGGGACTCCGCCTCGGCTGTGGCCAGGGCCGGGGTGGCGGATCAGATCACCCATGTTTCCACCGGTGGCGGCGCGTCGCTGGAATTTCTTGAGGGGAAGGTCTTGCCGGGCGTGGCGGCCCTGACGGACAAGTAGGGAGATCTTTATCCGAATATCAGGGGAAACGCCTCATCATGAATCTGCTGTCAGTGTTTTTCTCCGCCGATCGACTTCGTTTGCGGCGAAGACCTCCAGTGATGCTCTGAAGGCCGGCTCTGAGAGCGCATGGGTGTCGAAACTCAGAAAAAGTGGGCCGGTGATTCCCTTTGAAACGCGGTATTGACAGATGGCCTGTGAAGTGGCGGCAATATACGGCTCATTGCAGGTGCCTTCAAACGAACAGCCTTTGTGCCCGGAGGTTCCAAAGGGTACCGGGCCCGTCGGTTCCAGGGCATATAATTAGGATGAAACCAGCCCGGGGATGTTTACCCGCATTGATTTCAGAGCCGGTCTGCGCAAAGTATATATCCGGCCTTGTTGTGATCCGTGTGATGTCCCATAACAGCACCTTTCGAAGATGCCGGCCGCAGTTTTTATTCAGGATTCACCGGCCTTGTATCAGAATCGTGGCTTGACAAGTAAAGGCGTCATGATTTAATCATTACGATACCATAGAAACAGCGAAATATGAAGCGCCTGTAGCTCAGCTGGATAGAGCAGCGGACTTCTAATCCGCAGGTCGGGGGTCCGAGTCCTCCCAGGCGCGCCAATAAATCAGGCACTCAGGAAATTTTCCGAGTGCTTTTTTTGTCGTACTGCCAGAGATACCAGGGAGTTCCGGACAAGCCCAACAAAGATATAGAATGATTCGGAAAACAGTCGGGAAGTGGGTTGCAGGAAAATTCAAGACAGATTCCGCACTGTAGCGGGCACAGCATGAGACCTTTGAAAAGCGACCACTTTTGCACCAACCCGGCGCCTGCCTGTCTGTCCCGTCTGGACGGCAGTCAGGCGGACAGGTCAGGCTCAAATTATAATCCTCAAAATATTTAACCTAAATCCTGCAAGCGGCGTCGTATGCCTACGCCCTTGCTGCCTTGATCTTCGGCAAACTCGACGCTTGAAGGATTTAGGTGGCACAAAAGCACGGAAAAGTGCCGCAACTGAAAACCGGAACAGCTCAGTCCTTTTTTCCCCGTGAGCCGATGTACCCCGGAAGTTCACATATCAGGACATCGATTTCGGCACTGTGTTCACTGAGGAATTTCAGGATTCGTTCAGACTGGGTTTTCAAAATGAACGGATCCTGTTTCAGGATGTCTTCGCCTCTGATCAGCATGTTGTTTTGATAAAGGTAATGGATAACGGTATCGTCCGCATCAAGCGGAACATGGAATTTGTTCCGGAGAAAGTCGAGCCAGTAGCAGAATTCATGAGGATGTTCCAGATGCTCTACCGGGATTCCCAGCTCAAAACTGAGGGGTGTTGCAATGCCGGGCATGAGTTTCGATCCGCCCAGGTAGTCCAGAACATGGGCCAGTTCATGGATCAGGACATTGTCTCCGATTCTTGGAGAGATGGCGATATAAATGTTGTGAGGATCCGATTTCCGGGTTTTTAGGATATTAACGATAACCCCTCCACGAGTATCCTTTGCTCTCTTTGTCGGTTGGCGGCCGAAGAGGTCCAGCCCGTCATAGTCCACCAGGTCGATAAATCGAATTCCCACCGAACTGCCGGTCAGCGCCGGGATGTCCAGTGCTTTCACCATTTCTCGTGACCGGCCGTAGTGAACCTGTTTAAGGTTGGTGATCCGCCGGCTCATCTCCTCGGAAAATTCGCCCATCCCGTCCTGGATGATTTCATCTTCTCTTCCGAGGTGGCAGTTTTTGAATTTTTTTCCACTGCCGCAGGGACAGGGGTCGTTCCGTCCTGTTTTTTTCATGTCATAACCGAGCGTGCAGCGTGGAGATTTTCAGAAGAGGAATCGTGACCTCGAAAACCCGAACGTGTGAAAACCGTCAATCTTCAATGATGTGATTTTTGTGGGCACTTTTTGACCAGCAGGGCAGGGGCCCTGTTGAGCCGTTTTTCGGATTCAGGCTGTGCCTGTAAGAGGCGTACGCATTCTGGGTTTCTTTCATATGCGCCCATCCCCGTACAAAGTAGGGGCATTCGTCGTTAAAACACACATACAGAAAGGGGACGGCCCACGTCGAATTTTCAGGTACCCGCCATTTTTTCATTTCCCCCGAGCAATGGGGGCACAGCGGTTTTTCCAAGGTTTCCATTTGTTTCACCTCAAAAAGGCAACTACGCTAACCGGGGCGTCGAGGTGAGAATATGTTTTTATATCACCACCCGGAACACCGGCAAGCCATTCGCCTTTCTAAACCCCGATAGCGGTCTTGATAATGCCTTCCGGAGGGATAACATTGTAGTTCAGGGCCGCCTGTTTTTTGAGATCCATTCCAAACGCGACCGCCATGAGCTGTGTCAGGTAGACAACCGGGATGTCAAAATCGGTCCCGAATTTGTCGTTTACCTTATCCTGGTACATCTCAAGATTCAGGGCGCACATGGGGCAAACGGTTGAAATCAATTGCGCGCCGTTAGCAACGGCATCCTGAAGGATGTCTTTCACAAGACCCAGACAGTGGTCCATCTCTGTGAGGAATATACCGGATCCGCAGCAGCTCATTTTTTTGGGAAAAGGCACAGGGTCAGCACCGATCGCTTCCAGCAAATGATCATGGACCACGGGGTTTTCCACACTGTCATACTCGCCATAGGGCCTGACCGTCTGGCAACCTACATAACCGGCAACCTTCAAACCGTTTAAGGGCCTGACCGTTTTTGATTTTATTGAGTCAACCCCTGCGTCATTATGCAGGACGTCCATAATATGTCGGACACTTAGCGTCCCTCTGAAACTCAGACCCCCTTCCTTGAGGATTTCATTTATCCGGTTCCTGAGAGCCTCGTCCTTTTTCAATTCTTCGTTTGCCTTGATCATCTGGATATAGCAGGAGCTGCAAGGGGCAACAATGTCGTAGCCGCCCGTGGATTCGGCGATAGCGATATTCCGCGCATTCAGCGTCTTAATGGCGAGTTCGTTCGCGCCGGCATAAGAAATGCTGGCACCACAGCAGTTCCAGTCTTCGATCTCCTCGAATTCCATGCCGAGGGCCTTGCAAACGGGTTCCAGAGACACCAGATTATTTTTGCCGCCTGCCTCAAGGCTGCACCCCCAATACAAAAAATATTTCATGCGCCGGCACCTCCTTTCCCCATTTCGCTGGCTTTATCCAGCATTTTTTTCAGGGACTTTATCCCTTTTATTTTTCTTTCCGGCAAAAGTTTCATCCTGTGGTGGAACAGCATCTGCGCTCCCATGGGGGCCATTTCAAGGGTGGCTTTTATGCCAGGGAGAAGCCCTTCCTGGAAGTTGTACCGCAGAGGAAGAATTTTTTCATCGACCCGGCCCGTTTTGCAAATCATATTCCAGAACTCACCGCCAAAAGCAGCCGTGCCCTTACGCGGGATAATGCCCTGTTTTATGGCATAATGGGCCAAGCCGTGCATGACGTCGATGACGGGAATTCCCCTCGGACAACGCACCTTGCATGTATAACAGGATGTACACAGTGTTATGGCCCTGCTCCCCAGGACCTCATCTCTTTTGCCGGCCCGGATCATCGCAAAGATATGCCGGGGAGTAAAATCCATTTCGTGACGCAAGGGACACGATCCGGCACATACGCCGCACTGCATGCACATTTTGATTTCTTCCCCCGAATCTACGTTTTCGAAGACCTCACGGGCAAAAGATGGATCATAGTTACCGTTCGATGCCATAATCAACCTCACTTTTTTTGGAGGGTTTAGAACTGACAGATGCCTGAAAAATCCGCACACGGTTTGTACGGGAAAATACGAATCACATGGGTAATTCCCGCATCGCAATCATGGGGTTTCCGACTGCGCGGCACGCACCAGCGGAAAACCCGGATGAAAGGCTCATCACCAGCCCTTGTATGGGTTTGGACCGACTTCCTCTATTGTTTCCATAAACCCGTCAATAATCCCGGGTATTTTGTCATAGTCCATAATGCCGACTTCAACAAACTGAACCCGTTCGG
This sequence comes from uncultured Desulfobacteraceae bacterium, assembly GCA_964438065.1. Taxonomy (GTDB): domain Bacteria; phylum Desulfobacterota; class DSM-4660; order Desulfatiglandales; family Desulfatiglandaceae; genus CAYTJI01. The sequence goes on from CAYTJI010000026.1 coordinate 6,501, forward strand.
ATTCCAGTGCCAGGCGATCCAGCGTTTCCGAAACCTTGCCCAGCCTGGTGTTGGCCAGTTCACTTCCTTTAATAAAGTGACACTGATAGTCATCCCCGTGTCTGCAACCCATGAAGATTAAGCCATCGATTCCTCTGGCAAGGGCATCGGCCACCCACACCAGGTTAATGGATCCGAGACACCGTACAGGGATAAACCGGACAAAAGGACTCCACTTCATGTGTTTGATTCCGGCCATGTCCAGGGCGGGGTAGGCGTCATTTTCACAGACGAATGCGATAATCCTTGGTTTTTCCTCGTCTTCCTCGGGTATCTGAACCGCCTTGAGCATGTCACCAATCATGCCAACAGAGTAATTCTTGAAACTGATGATCCTTTCCGGACAGGCTCCCATGCATATCCCGCATCTGCGGCAACGGGTGGGATTGGGAAGGGGATTGGCCTTTTCATCTTCATTGATGGCTCCGAATGGGCATTCCTCCGTACACCGTTTGCACTGTGTGCAACGGTTCATGTTGAATTCCGGATAGCTCATATCCCCGGCTCTCGGGTGAACCGCCATGCCAATAGCCGTGGCCTCGGCACACTGAATGGCTTTCATGGCGGCCCCGACCGCATCCTCTTTGGCGCGGATCAACTCCATGGGCCTTCGGATACAACCGGCGGCATATATTCCGGTCCGCCGCGTTTCATAGGGGAAGCAGATAAAATGGGAATCCGGGAATCCATATTTGAGGGTTGGAAGCTCCGGACCCTGACGGTATTCGAGGTTCAGTGCGTTTGTGGCAAAATGCCCTGAATCAGGAGCGACTTCAATCATGCCGTCTTCATCCGCACCTTCCGTATCCGGTGGGGCCTGTATCCTCGGAATGTCGTCAGGAAGCGACCTCGGAACCATACCCACCGCGAGTACGACCAGATCCAGATCTTCTATTTTGATCGGTTCTCCCAGGAGTTCATCATTGGCAGTGACATAAAGTCCGTCTCCCGCCTCACCGACCTCTTCGACGCTTCCCCGAATAAAGATATTTCCGTCATCCTGGGCCTTCCGGTAAAAATCTTCCGACTGTCCGACCGTCCGGATGTCTTTGTACAGGATATAGCTGACTGCTTCCGGGTTCTGCTCTTTGAGATACGTCGCCTGCTTCATGGAGACCAGACAGCACACGGACGAACAGTAGGGAAGATGATCGGGATCGCGGGACCCGGCACATTGAACAAAAAGGACGTTCTTGGCGTCTTTTCCGTCGGAGGGCCTGGTAATTTTGCCTGCGGCAGCCATTTCCTCCATTTCAACATTTGTAATGACATTTTTGTACTTTCCGTAACCGAGATGGTCCAGTTTCCCGGCGTCATAGGGTTCCCATCCGGTGGCCTGTATGATCGCCCCGACCCGTTCGGAGAATGCATTGCCCCCTGCCTTGATGTCAACGGAAAACAGGCCCGGTCCGCCGCTGATTTTTTCGACGCTTGCCGATGTATATATTTTGATTTTCGGGTCTTCCTCACAGGTTTTGATCATGTCAGCGGCATCCGTGTCATAGATGTCCTTGTAAGGGAGGGTAACCATTTTTTTCATTCTTCCGCGAAAGCCGCCCAGTTTGTCTTCTTTCTCCACAATAATCGCCTGATACCCGGCCTTGGCTGTTTCTATCGCCGCTGTCATTCCGGCGACCCCCCCGCCGACGACCAGGATGTCTTTCGAATATTCCTCCTCCGCCTTGAACGGTTCAGGCAGTTCCATCCGGCCGATCTTGGCGCATGCCATCCGGATGTTGTCTTCGGCGATCATCTGCGTATCTTCTTCCCCTGGAGGCTGCGTCCAGGCGATCTGTTCCCTGAAATTGACCCTTTCCACGATTTTGTCCGGTCCGAAATCAAAAACATCGTAGTTTACCCGCTGGGAACAGGCCGCAACAATGATGGTGTTGATGCCTTCGCCATCGATGTCCTGCTTGATCAGGTCGAGTCCTTCAGGCCCGCACAGGAATGGATGGCTTTTGCATACGGAAATGTTATATTCGTCTTCAGCGACTTCTCCGATCTGATCGATGTCAAGGGTATCTCCAATGCCGCACCCCGTGCATATGTAAAGTCCTATATTCTTTTCCATCGAGCTACCTCCTCGCGATTGATTGAATGGCTTTTAAGGCGGCTGCTGTGGCATCCTGAACTGATGAGGCGACATCGGTCGGTCTTCTCGCACAGCCGGCCCCGTAGATTCCGGCCTTATCGGGATCGTTGGTTAAGAACCCATATTCATCACAGGAGACATCAGGCGCGGGGACTTCGCGGATAGAGTTGGGCACCATGCCTGTTGCCAGCACAACCATGTCGAAGGTTTCCCGGATCTGCTCTCCTGTGTTTGTGTTTTCACCTTCAAGCAATAGGCCGCCTGTTTCTTCATCTTGCGTAATGTGGGCGATCTTGCTTTTGACGAAACGAACCTTTTCATCCTCCTGCACCATTGTGTAGAAGTCTTCGAGCCGATCCATTGCCCGGATATCGATAAAGAACACGGTCACTTCACAATCCGGATACTGTTCCCTGACATATCGGCTCTGTTTCAGCGAAGCCAGACAACATATACCGGAACAGTAAGGCAAATGATTTTCATCCCTGGATCCCGCGCACTGGACAAAAGCGATATTCTTGGGCTCTTTGCCATCAGAAGGCCTGAGAATTTTCCCTCCGGTCGGGCCGTTCAGGTCAGCCAGACGTTCCATCATGACGTTGGTGACCACATTCGTGTTTTGACCAAACCCGTAGTATTCGACCTTGGACGCATCATAAGGTTCCCATCCGGTGGCCCAGACAATCGCGCCTGCCTTCAGATCAAAAGTGGACTCTTTCATGTCCAGATCAATTGCCCCGTACTCACAGGCATCCTGACATTTTTTTCCGTCTTCCGTACCCACGATGGATGGATCCAGTACATACCTCATGGGAAACGCAAATCCCTGAGGTAGATAGGCCGCCTTGATTTTGTCCATGCCGAAATTGAACGGATTGTCAATCTCGGACTCGCAGGCATCCGCACATTTCCCGCAGCAGGTGCACTTTTCGTTTACGTAACGGGGGGCAATTTTGACGGTGACGTCATAATTCCCTTCCTGCCCGGAGATAGCGGCGATTTCAGCCATGGTAAAAAACCGTATTCTGGGATTTACCCGCATCCGTTTGAAATTGATTTCCAGACCGCAATTCGGCGGGCACAGCTTGGGGAAGTACTGGTACAGTTGCGTAACATGGCCTCCCAGGTACGGTTTTTTTTCTATCAGGACCACTTCATAACCGGCTTCGGCCGCTTCCAGAGCGGCAGTGATTCCGCTGATTCCGCCGCCAGCTACCAGGATGCTCTGGTTTGTCGTTTGTACATCTGCCATTGTTTCCTCCAGGGTTATGATTTTTCTGGTTTACGAAATCATCAAAAAAAGAATTATAAGGAACTGGAACCAAGAAACAGGGGAAAATCTTCATGCCTTGAAGTCGAAAGCAGTGATCTCCCGGCACGCCCGCGCTACCCCGGATCTGCCGGGAGGTTGTCCGGGGGGACACACATGGATTTGAACCAATCGTTTCGACTTATTCCGGCGGGTGGTTTTCAAAGGCCTTGAGCCCTGTCGCAATACAAAAAAGCGTATTTCGTCAATACCCGTTTTTCACGGATCGAAAAACGGGTATTGACCGAATACGCTCCGGCGAGACACTGAAAGGATGAATGGCAAAATATTCCGGGCCTTCCGTTCGGAAAGCCCGGATTGTGATTCGTTCAGGTTAACGTTTATACGCCGGGCATGGTCCATACATCTTTTTTCATCATCTCCCACTCTCCGGTGGCGGGATCCATCCGGCAGTTGGCAAAACAGTGCCAGTTATCCTCATCCATTTTGGGAGTGTCCGCCCGGAAATAATAGCCCGGCCAACGGGTTTCTTCCCGGAAGAGCATGGTCCGCACATGGGCTTCACCCTGGTACATCCGGTGGATGTTTTCCCAGGCTCTCATCAGTTCGTGCAGATTGCTGGCACCGATTTTTTCAGAGTCTTCCTTCAGAAATACGAACAGTTCCATGGCCCTTTCAAGCAGGGATTTGCTCGTTTTGAACGCGGAAGTTACGCCACCGGCATATTCGTCCATGATCTTCTGAAGCCGGTGCATGAACTGATCCGGCATGATGTAATTCGGATTGACAGACGGCACAGTGGTTTCATTGCAGTGGGCGTTATAGAGTTCAATAGGCGCAATGATCTTCTTTTTCAGCTCTTCCACCTGGGCTGTGTCCACATTGGGATCCGCGCCTTTTTCCACAATGTACTTGATCGCAGCCTTGCCGGCGATTCTGCCTTCCGCGTGGGAACCGGAAGAGAATTTGTGACTGGAAGCTCCGGAAGCGTCACCCGCGGCAAAAAGAGCTTCCACCGTGGTCATGTTGTTGTATCCCCATTTATAGGGGGTATCAAGATCTTCCGGCCCGCTGACCCATGCGCCGGAGGCGCCGGAGTGGGAGCCGATGAAGTAAGGCTCGCACGCGGCGATTTCCGAGTGCTTCTCGTCGGGTT
>CAYTJI010000027.1:0-10965 GCA_964438065.1 uncultured Desulfobacteraceae bacterium
TCGTTCTTCCTGTGCCAGGTGCACGATGGTTTTGATAAACTCTTTCCCTTCATTGTCCTGGGGATGGGCCTTCCCGGCAATGATGATCTGTACCGGGTGTTCCGGATGGTTGATGATTCGCTCAAGCCTGTCCGGGTCCCGGAAAAGCAGTGTCGCCCTTTTGTAGGTTGCGAACCTGCGGGCAAATCCAATGGTCAGGGCATCGGGTTTAAGCACCTCTCTTGCGGCCTGAATTTCAGCCGCCGAGGCACCACGTTTCTTTAACTGTTCCACCAGTCTGGATCGGGTAAATCCCACCAGATATTCCCGGCACCGTTCATGGCTCATCCAGAGTTCAGTCCCGGGAATGCGCTCGACACGGGCCCAGACCCGTTCATTGTCCGGATCCTCCGCCCAGTCCGGCCCGAGATACCGGTTGAAAAGCGTGGCCATTTCCCGGGAGATCCAGGTCGGTACATGGATGCCGTTGGTGATGTGTTCGATCGGAAGGTCTTCCACCGGATGGCTCGGCCAGATGTTCTGCCACATGCTCCTGGCGACCTGGCCGTGGAGTCGGCTCACACCGTTGGCATGCGCGGACAGTCTCAAGGCCAGGGGGGTCATTCCGAACGGTTCGTTTTCATCCCACGGATCAATACGGCCATAGCCCAGCAATACCTTGAAATTAATACCCAGTTCTTTTGTGTATTCTTCAAAGTAGGATCGGACAAGGTCCGGATCAAAGGTGTCATTGCCGGCGGGAACCGGGGTGTGGGTGGTAAAAACCGTGGTCGCCAGAACGAATTCCCGTGCCGCGTCAAAGGACAGTCCCTTTTCCTTCCTCAGAATGTTGATCCGCTCAAGAGCGGAAAAAGCCGAGTGTCCTTCGTTCATATGAATGACGGTCGGCTCGATGCCGACGGCTTTAAGTGCCCTGACCCCGCCGATACCGAGGACGATTTCCTGCCGGAGACGCATTTCCCGGTCACCGCCGTAAAGCTGGGCCGTCGTCTGCCGGAACTCAGGAGGATTCACGTCCAGATTGGTGTCGAGAAGGAACAGGGGGATCCTTCCCACCTGGATGCGCCACAGCCGGACCTGGACCGGCTGATCCCTGAAGTTTACCGGGACGGTCAGGGGTTTTCCTTCAGCGTTTCTCACGACCTGAACGGGCATGTTGGAAAAATCGTTTACCGGGTATGTTTCCATCTGCCAGCCGTCGGAACTCAGGTACTGGCTGAAATATCCTTCCTGGTACAAAAGTCCCACGCCGGTCAGGGGGACATTCAGGTCGCTGGATGATTTCAGATGGTCTCCGGAAAGGATCCCCAAACCCCCGGAATAAATGGGCAGACATTCCGTCAAGCCGAACTCGGCCGAAAAATAGCCCACATGGAAAGGGTCGCTGGAACAATAATCTCCCGCGTGGATTCGGGGTTGCGAATGATAGCGGTCGAAATCCTGCTCCACACGCGCCAGTTGGGCCAGAAAGCCCTGGTCGCGGGACAACTCGTCCAGACGCGCCTGGCTGACCATTCCGAGCATGGCCACGGGGTTGTGGTTGCATTCCTCCCACAGCCAGGGGTCTATCCGCTGGAAAAGATCCCTGATCTCCCCCTTCCATCTGAAGCAGACGTTGTAGGAAAGTCTTCTGAGCGTTTCGATCTGTTCGGGAAGATTGGGGATGACACGATACTCGAATTTTGGTTGCATAGAGCCCCCTGTTGGATTATGGATGTCATTCAGGGGATGAGCACCACACGCGGAGAAGCGTCCGTTTTTTGTTCCCGCCCGGACTGCTGCATGCTCGGGGCTGTTGGAGATCTTTGAAAAGCGACCACTTTCGCACCAGCCCGGCACCTGCCTGTGCGCGGCTTGTCTGCCGTCCGGACGGGACGGGCAGGCACGCAGACCGGTCAGGCTCGGAGTCCGGGATCTTCGGCTTGATTTGGCACCTAAATCCTGCAAGCATCGCGTTTGCCGAAGATGCAAGGCGGCAAGGGCGCAGACGTACGACGATACTTCAAGTCCTTGCCAACGCCGCAGATTCGGTAATATCCCTGTTTATGTGCGATAGCCTGTTTCTGCAACCCCTGTCAAGTGGTATCTGTCTGATCCGGCATGCCGAGCGGGAAACCATCCCGGCCTGTAACTCCCGAAAACAGGGAATGGTATTTGCCGGAAACTCACCAGTGCCCGAATGTCATTTCCGGATGGGCACTAACTCCGGATCTTTTCAATGAACGGGTAACATGTGGATGCCGGTTTTGAAAAATCCCTGATCTTTTCAATTACACCGGTCACCTTGATGCCCGAGATTTTTTCCACTGCATCGATATTTTCGCGGATCATGTCGTCCGGAACGGCACGGTCCCCGGCATCAACAAAAAAGAGCCCGCAGGGATGCATTCCTTTTCTTTCCAGTGCCTCCAGGCTGAGCAGGGTGTGGTTGATGGTGCCCAGTCCTGCCCGGGCAACAACAATGGGGCGGGATGCGGTCAGCCGGATCAGGTCAATCATCAGTGTGTGGCTGTCAACAGGCACAAAAAGCCCTCCCGCTCCCTCCAGAATAAGGGGGTTGAAACTCCGTGCCTTCTCGTCTACGTAATTCCGGACTTTTTCGAGGTCAATATCTGCTTCTGCACCTTCAGCCCGTGCGGCAAAGTAGGGGGCCCTGGGACGCCGGAAACAGTACAGGACCGATTCTGCCGGATCTTTCCCTTTCAGCGCGTCGATATTTTCATAAACAAACCGCGCGTCACTGTCTGTATCATGGGGATCCCGGCATCCGGTCTGAAACGGCTTGAGATAAAAAGGACAGTACCCCTTGTCATAAAAAAACTGCATCATCAGGAGAGACAATACCGTTTTCCCCACCCCTGTATCGGTGCCGGTAACAAAAAACCTATCTGTCTGCGGGTCCGGTGTCATGAAATACCTCTGCCAGAGTATTGACGAAAAAGCCTATGTCTGCCTCCGTGTGGAGGGCCGTCATGCTGACACGTAACAGGGCCCGGTTGAGCGGTACCGTGGGAAACCTGGCAGGAAGGACAAGCACGCCTTTTCCCAGCAGATGTTTGGCCACGGCGACCGCCCGGTCTTCCCGGCCGATCTCAACCGCGAGAATATGTCTGTCGCCTGTTACACGGAAACCCCGGCGGATCAGGCTTTCTTTCATCAGGTGACTGACCTCCCGCAGATTCATTCTCAGGTCGTCCCGGTCATGGATGATTTCCAGAATATCCATGGCCGATGCGGCATGGGCCTCCGGAAGAGAAGTACTGTAGATCAAGGGGGAGGAGAAGTTGAACAGGTATTCCTTGAGCTGTTCCGGGAGAAGCACAAAGGCGCCGAAAAAGCCCAGGGCCTTGCCGAATGTGCCCACGGCAATATCCGCCACGTCCCGGGCCAGGCCGCGGCCTTTATCTCCCAGCGCGCCGAAGGCGTGGGCCTCGTCAACAATACTCACGAAATGGTACTGCCGCCTGAGTTTTCCGAAGGCTTCAATATGTAACATGTCTCCATCCATACTGAAAAGGGACTCGGTCAGAACAGCGGTGGGTCCCTGCGCATGTATCCGGAGCCTTTTTTCAAGATGGGCCATGCTGTTATGACGGTAGCCCCTGAAGGCCGCGCCACTCAGCGCCATGCCTTTTACACTGCTCGCATGGATGTGTTTGTCAAAAATGATGGTGTCCTTTTTGTCAAAAAACGCCGACAGAACGCCAATGTTTGCCTGGTAACCGCTCGGGAAAAAAAGGGCATCTTCGTATCCAAAGTACCGGGCGTATTCCTTTTCCGCACGGCGGATCAGGCTGTAGTTGGCGGAAACAAGCCGTGAGGATGATGCGGAGCTGTGATATCTCCGGAAGTTTTCTGCGACGCGGTTACCGAGTGCCCTGGAAACCCCCAGCCCCAGGTAATCGTTCGAAGAAAAGTTCAAGACTCTTCTGCCGTCAATATACACGTGCTTGCCGGCCCTGGTTTCTATCACGGGAGGATCACGAAGCAGGTTCTCCTCCCTGCGGGCGGTCAGCTTTCTTTTGAATCGTTCCGCAAACATGAAAACATGATCTGATAATGGGATTTCAGCCGTTCTTTCCGGAAACGATGGTCGTAGTCCATGGAGGCAAACAGGAACCGTCCTGTCATGTGCACGATTTTTTCTCTTTCCGCATGAAGGCGGTAGCAGAATCCGGCGCGGCTTCGGCTGATCAGTTCTCCGGACAGGGTGTGCGTGCCGTTGAGAACATCCTGAGTCGGCATCCCGCAGGAAATGATTTTCAGGAGAAATGCATGTCTTTCAAACCGGGTCAGGTAACGCACATGAAAGGCGCCCAGTTGCGCCAGGGATTCCAGACCGAGATACGCCGGCGCGTTTGAAAAGGCACGGATTCCACGTATGGAACATGAGTCCGCCCGGGTGATACGGTCAAGGAGAAGAAACCCGTCCAGACACGTATTTATGGTCATCCTGTGCATCGTGACTGTCCCCGTGAACCGAGGTTCGTATTTTACCGGGTGAATTGAGTCTGAAAGCCCGGAAAGACGGCATCCGTCCTCAGGGATTTTCCCCCCGGGGGTTTGTGTGTGTTATCCGTATCTGTTAATGACCAGCGCAGTGTTCTGCCCGCCGAAACCGAAGTTTTCAAGCAGTACGGCGTCGGGAGTGTCCTCAGTGACGTTCCGAACAAAATTGATCCGTGGATGACACGGATCCTGGAGATTCCTGATCTGCGGAATGTAACGGTGTCTCATGCACACAAGGGTGAGGGCCAGTTCAATCGCGCCGCAAGCGGCCGCAAGGTGCCCGGTCCATGACTTGAACGCGGTGACCCGGGGTCTCGTGTTCCCGAATACACGATCCAGCAGCACGGCCTCCATGTCATCATTCAAGGGGGTCCCGGTGCCGTGAGCGGAAACAAGATCAATGTCGCCGGCGTCCATTCCGGCATCATGGAGCGCTTCCCGAACGGCTTTTTCCCCCCATTCAGCCTCGGGATGAGGCGCGGTCATGTTGTAGCCGTCCATGGAACTCCCGTAGCCGCAGACTTCTGCGTAGACCGAAGCCCCGCGCGATTTCGCATGGGCCAGCGATTCCAGCAGAAACACGGCGCCGCCTTCGCCCGGCACAAAACCGCACCTTCCACGATCGAAAGGACGGCTTGCCGATCCCGGATCTGCGGTTTCCGTAAAAAGGGCGTTGGCCTTCCTGTACGCGAGTATCCCCCCGGGGTTCAACCGGGAATCTCCGCCCCCGGCAAATGCCAGATCCAGATACCCCTCCCGGATTTTTCTGAATGCCTCGCCGACGGCCTGCAGGGAAGCCGCGCAGGCCGTGTTGATCGTGAGATTCTCCCCGTGGATCCCCGCGCACCTGGCAGTGACAGACGCCGGGGTATTGGGCAGGAACCTCAGCATCCACAGGGCCATGAGATCGTCGCGGTCCATTCTTCGGTCGGGGATTTCCGGGAATTCCCCGCTGATATCCAGGTTCGGCCCGGTCCCCATGAACAGGCCGGCCCGGGTCAGCATTTCCTTGCCTAAACCCGAGTCCCTGACTGCGGCCATCGCGGAAGCGACACAGAAGAGCCCGCCCCTGGTCAGATATCGTCGATCCTTAAAGGGACCATGGAAAAAATCGCGGATATCAAAATTCCGGACCGGGCTTGTTACGACCGTTGGATCGAAAGACGGCCTTTCAAAAGACACGCGGCCGTTTTCCAGGCTGTCGATAATCTCCGCCTCTGAAAATCCAAGAGACGAACACACACCCATCGCAGTGATGACGACTTTACGGGACATGATATCTCAGTTTCGGGAAACGGGCAGCAGCCGACGGCGCGTGTCCGAAACGCAGGAAACGGCCGTTTCCCATGAGCCTTACACCTGCATGTATATTTCGGAAACGCTTTTCCGCTTCACGGCAGGGGGCGTTTCGTCGGGAAATCCCACGGTGATGAAGCAGCGGACAGCCAGGTCATTCACACCGAGCATATGGTCCGGCTCCGACATGAAAACCAGCGGAGCGGTCAGGATGCATGAACCGAGACCGAGCGCTTCTCCTTTCAGGATGAATCCCTTGAGCGCCAGTCCCAGGGCGATATCCAGCCCGCCGGTGTCGTAGCTTTCCAGAAGTCCGGCCTCAAACAGTTTTCGGGAAAAACCCGTGGTGGACCGGATGGTTCCCACGGCAAAGAAAACCGGTGCACGGAACATGAACTCCGAAAACCGGTAGTAGGTGTTGATCAGGTTTTTCACTTTTTTCCGGCCGCCTTTTTTTTCAAGGGCCTCCAGCAGATGCCGACGGCCGGCGGCCATACTTTCCCTGAGTCTGTCTCTGATTTTCCCCGAATGGATTTTCACGAATCGAACCGGCTGGGTGTTGGAAGGGGAGGGGGCCTGCAGGGCGCAGTGTATCATATTTCTGATCCATTCTTCGGGCGGCATCGCGGGTTTGTATCTTCGGATGCTCCGTCTCCGATTGATCAGGCCGTCCAGGGAGAGTCCTTTATCTTCGTCCATTGCGCTGCCGTTTCACATAGCTGACCAGGTCCGCAACCTTCAGCGTGGGACCGCCTTCAAGATCCGCCAGGATCTCCCGGACCCTGTCCCCGGACAGAAAAGGCAGTTTCTCGGCCAGATGGTCCGCCGGGTTGATCCCTTGCTCCTCGGCCTCCATCACAAAATCCCGCAGCCTCAAAAGAAACACTTCATCATCATTGACCTCGATTCCAAACCGGGCGTTCAGGGACACGGCCAGCTCCAGGAGATCAATGGATTCAACTCCCAGATCCCGTATAATATACGTGTCCGGTGTAACTTCCTGGGGTTCGATGTCCAGGATTTCGGACAGCAGTTCTCTAATCGACTCCAGTATATCCAAGATTCCGTCCGCCTCCCGTTTGTTTATTTTCCCGCCGTCAGGCCCCCGTCCAGAGACATTTCCGTCGCGTTGACTGCGGCGGCGTTGTCTGACAGACAAAAAAGCACTGCGTCCGCGATTTCATGGGCGAGCAGTGGTCTGCTTATTGGGATTTTGTCCATGGCGGCCCGTCCGTGGTGCCTGAGAAACTCCCGGCCCCGTCCGGCGTCCACATACCCGGGCCGAACAATGACGGTCCTTATCCCCCGTGCGCCGAGTTCCAGCCCCAGGTTCCTGTACAAGGCCTCGGAGGCCAGTTTCGCCGCCGCGTAAAAGCCCTGCCCGGGATTGGGTTTCACTGCCGCGGAAGAGGAAATGTAGACCAGACACCCTCTCTTTTTCGCCAGCATGATGCGCGCAGCCTTTTTGATGATGCCTGCACGGAAGGAAATATTCTCCGCAAAGTACCGGTACATCGTGGCCTCGTCCGCGGAAGCGATGAGGGCTTCGAAATCTCCATGCACAAAGTCCACCAGATAGTCAATACGGCGGGCCGTCTGCCGGAAAAGGGCTGCAGCGGAATTTCTATCGGAAAAATCCAGAAACGCAGTGCCGTATTTCCCGGCTGCCGATTGAAGGGCATCCGTTATACGTCCCATGCCTTTGGTGCTCCGGTGTGTCAGGATCGGAAAGATTCCCGATTCAATCATCGCGGATGCCGTGGCAAGGCCCAGTTCACAGGTCCCGCCCAGGATCAGGGCCCTGTTTCCGCAGAATTGAAGATTCACCGTTCGATCGTTCCTGTCACAAGTATTGCCGAATCCGTATCCGTGTTCCGGAACAGCCTGCACATCAGTTTGCCCGGATTACAGTTGATAGTGAAGGCATGTTCCCCGGGAGAGACAAACCTCCTGAACCGGAAATCACGGATTGCGCGCGGATGAGCAACTCCGTTTTTTCTCGCCTCCTGCAGAAAGGCCTTTATGATCACGCTGCCGGGAACAACAGGGATTCCCGGGAAATGATCGATGTATATTCTGTCTGCCGGGTCAAAGAAAAATATCCCCTGTATTTCCATTTTCCGAAAAAACGTATTGATGCTTGCCGGCACACACACGTGCACGGATGATTCCGTCATCAACGCACTCGGGCTTCCGTCCGTCTTTCCCGGTGCGCCTTGATGAGGCATGGCATCAGGGCGTGCGGGTTTTCGCCCGGGCGAATGACAAACAATCCCGGATGCCATGAGCATTGAGCCGTTTATCCGCCGGTGACGACACGAATGGACTCGTACGTGATATCACACAACCGGTCGAGTTCCTCAGCAGAAATCGCCAGCGGGGGCATAAGCACGATCACATCAGCCAGGGGCCGGATGATCAGACCGCGTTTTCGTGCTTCCATAATCACTTTGTGGCCCATCCTTTCTTTTACGGGGTAAGGTTCTTTGGTTTCCCTGTCCGCGACCAGTTCGATGCCTGCCATAATGCCGCACTGGCGGACATCCCCCACATGATCCAGATCACGGAACGGTTCCAGCCGCCCGGCAAGCTGGTCGATTCTCTCGCGGACGGATACCAGTACCTGATTTTCTTCAAACAGCTCCAGGCTGGCCAGTGCCGACGCGCAGGCCAGCGGGTTTCCCGTGTAGGTATGACCGTGAAAAAAAGTCCTGAACGTGTCATATTCGCCCAGAAAACCCTCATATATCTTCTCGCTGGTCAACGTGGCGGCAAGGGGGAGATACCCCCCGGATATCCCCTTTGCAAGGGCCATGATATCCGGTGAGATGTTTTCATTTTCACAGGCGAACATTCTTCCCGTCTTTCCGAATCCCACGGCGACCTCATCCACGATCATGAAGATATTATACCGGGTGCAGAGATCTCTTGCCCCTTTCAGGTATCCCTGCGGATGCACCAGGATGCCGGCTGCGCCCTGGACTAGCGGTTCCATGACCAGGGCCGCGACCTGTCGGTGGTTGGCTTTCATGAGATCCTCCAACCGGTTGAGACACTCAAGGCCGCAGGAGGGAAATGATTTGCCGTACTCGCACCGGTAGCAGTAGGGCGAAGGCGCCTTCAGGGAATCAAAAAGGAGCGGGCGGTAGGTCGCATGGAACAGATCAATCCCGCCCACACTGACAGAGCCGATGGTGTCCCCATGGTAGGCATTGACAAGGGAGATGAAGCGGGTTTTTTCCGGGTTTCCGTCGGCCGCCTGCTGCTGGTATTGAAAGGCGATTTTAACCGCGATCTCAACAGCCGTGGAACCGTTATCCGAATAAAACACCCGGGATAATCCTTCCGGGGTGATCTCCACGAGTTTTTTGGCCAGCCGGATCGCGGGAATATGGGAAAGCCCCAGCATGGTCGAGTGAGCGATCCTGTCAAGCTGGTCCTTGATGGCGCCGATCAGTTTCGTGTTTCCATGACCGTGCACATTCGTCCAGAGCGATGAGACACCGTCAATATATTCATTCCCGTCGATATCCCTGAGGATGCATCCGGTGCCCTCTTCGATGATCAGAGGTTCCTGCTTCAGGTGCTCCTGCATCTGGGTAAAAGGAGGCCAGATGTATTTCTTGTCGTCCGACTTTAATTGCCTGTTACGCTGTTCCAGTGATTGCACGTCATTATGTCCGTTTATGTTTCGGGACGTAATCCCAAGTTGGTTATCATTTCCATGTCCATTTTTTCATTCCGGCCGGCCGTGGTGAGGTAATCACCGATCATCAATCCGTTTGCGCCGGCAAGAAAAACCCATGACTGAAAATCCCCAAGTACGCGTTCTCTGCCGCCACAGATGGTGATGTCCCTGTCCGGGTTTATTATCCGGAAAAGAGCAATACATTTCAGAGCCTCCATCGGCGGCATGAGAGACGCATTTTCCATCCGGGTTCCCGGTATCGGGTTGAGAAAATTCAGGGGGATTGAATCCACATCCAGTTCTCTGAGGGTGAATGCCAGTTCGATCCGTTGTTCCCACGATTCCCCCATTCCCAGGATGCCGCCGCAACATACCCGGAACCCGGCGGACGCGGCGATCCGGACGGTGCGGATGTCTTCCGCATAGGCATGAGTGGTACAGATATTGTGAAAATAGCTCTCTGCGGTTTCCAGATTGTGGTGATAGGTGGAAATGCCGCTGTCCCTCAGTTTCCGTGCCATGGTCTCCGTCAGTTCTCCCAGGGAGGCGCAGACATCGAGCGCTGTTCGGTCCCTGATTTGCGCTGCGGCAGCGGATATAATGTCGATCTCTTTTTCCCGGAGCATGAATCCGCTGGTCACCATGGAATATTTCGTGGCACCGGCATCTTCCATCCTCAGTGCCCTGTCCACGATTTCCTGTTCGGTAAGCATGGGATAGATGCTGACACCGGTTTTGTGTCGTGCCGACTGGGCACAGAAAGCACAGTCTTCAGAACACGAGCCGGATTTGGCATTGATGATCGAACATGTGAACACCGTGTTTCCCCTGTAGTGAGCCCTGATTTTATCCGCACAGACGAGCATATCCACAACGCCACCTTCGTGGACGGCCAGTTCGCTGGCCTCCTCATGTGAAATCGCAAATGCCAGGTCATTCAGCATCCGTTGGGCTATGCTTGCCATAGTTTCACGAAACATGCGTAAATCCATTTCGGGGCAGTGCCGGGCGTTTCATCAAGAAGATCCCCTGTCTTTTTCGAAGGTTTCAAACCGATTGGGCCTCACATAACAGACCGGAGAACGATTGTCAACCACTAATCATTTTAAGGTTGACAATACCAAGCGGTGTGAAACAGTGTGAATCAGGATGATCCTTTTCCTCTTTTGTGACCATCCATAAATGAAATTCGGGGCACGGGTGAGTTTCCGATCCGGAAATGCGAATTGTTGCGCAAGGCCGGGGAAATCAAGGGATGAAGCGGAGGCGTACATCCGGTACGCCGCACCTGTCTGAATGCCTGCCTGTGCCTTGTGGACGGCAGACAGGCTATGCATAGGCAGGCAAATGATCCCGAAGATTGACGCAAGGATTGCGCAAAAAGGCCATTTATGGATGGACACAAGTTAGAAACCGCTTTACACCTAAAACCTGCATAAACTATTTTCAAAAAGGAAATTATGCTTTTAATA
>CAYTJI010000028.1:0-10805 GCA_964438065.1 uncultured Desulfobacteraceae bacterium
CAAAGGCCGCCGTGCTTGCGGAGTGACTCACAAATATGCACGGATCTGAAAAGAACCCCCACAGCCCGGGCTGCCCCGAACTTTCCGGGATATTCCCCCGGCAGTGGGCCGTGCGCTGTTTTTCATACCATCTGTTCCTTACTGAACAGATTTACTTCCAACGAACACAAGTTCGTTTCTCACAGGCTGCCGCAAAGCACCATAAACCCGCTTTTTACGAAGCCGTCAACCCTGTTTCAAGGCCACAATCAATGAATTGATCTTCTGCCTGGCATCATTGAACAGACCGGAAAGGTTCATGGAGTGATTGGCGAAAATGCTCCCGGGATTCCCGTTGAGCACGACCAGCGGCTCGAAATCACATCTGCCGAGATCCTCCAGGATCTTGTCCAGCAGTTTCAGTGAATTCTTGTCGGTCAGAACATCCATGAAATCAGCGCGGATAGCCTTGAAGGACTCAAAGAGTGCATAGGCCACTCCCTGGGCATAATAAAAATTATCATCGATCAGGTGCCAGGGGATATCAATGTCCACCATTTCGGATCTTCCGGTCTTGGCATTTTCTTCGTCCAGTGTCAGGGTCTCTTTGATATCCCTGGGCGCATTAATGAGCCGGGTGTTCACCCCGCCCATCAGTGACACGTACTGACTCAGAAGCTCCACCAGATTGTCCGCCCGGGGATAGAACCGGGAAGTCCCGGCCAGAAGGCCCTGGTAAAAAGCGCCCAGATCCCGGGAAGCCAGCTTGAGCTTGCTCTCGGCAGACGGGAACCACCACTTGTAGGGATCATTGGACAGGGCGGTAAAAGCACTTTCCGCCAGAGGATCAATTTTGTCCGTTGTCCGCATGCGGGAGAGGTTGTCTCTCAGGATCCGGACATTGTACCGGATGACCTCCAGTTCCCCGATCTGGAAATTGGGCATGTTGTCCAGAAAAACCGTGGGCCAGAAAACATCATTGGGCAACCAGTTTTCAAGAAGCTTGTCAATGAGAATCTGATTGGTCCGGATAAACACCGCACCCTTGACTGTCGTTTCTCCCCGGCCCACGGTAATCTTTCCGGGCTTAACGGAATTCAGGGCCATAATGACAAGCGAAAATACAACAAGAGCGGCAATGCCCAGGAAGATGATGGATTTTACTTTACCTTTTTTGTCTTTATCGAGTGTTTTCATAATTCCTCACCGTTTCTCGTTCAAAAACCCCATGTCCCTGTCTCTTGGTTATGCGAATATTTCTCACCCATAAATCTGTGAGAAAAGCCAAAAACCGGTTCACATCCGCGTTTCACGAATTCGCCCGGACCGAAGGGAAAAGCGACCGGTCCGTGTGTGGCAGGAACTTGGCCGCGCTGAACAGATTCATGAATTCCTGGTTCACGTTCAGTTCAATATATGTAATCCGATCCCGAATACGACGGATCTCGTCTCTTTCACGCATGGAGAGCAGTGCCCTTGTCGCACCTTCGAGAGACGTGTTTCCCAGAGGGACATAGACCTCAAGGGGCCGATCCGGGATCATGCCGATCGTAATGGCGGATCGGGGATCGATATAGGTTCCGAACGTCCCGGC
This sequence comes from uncultured Desulfobacteraceae bacterium, assembly GCA_964438065.1. Taxonomy (GTDB): domain Bacteria; phylum Desulfobacterota; class DSM-4660; order Desulfatiglandales; family Desulfatiglandaceae; genus CAYTJI01. The sequence continues at coordinate 1,574 of CAYTJI010000028.1, forward strand.
TACGTAGTACCTCTCAATTTCATCCAGGGACATATTAACCGTATTTGCAATGGTGGTCAAGATGGTATACATGGCCGCCTTGGAGCGGACAAGGGCGTCAATGTCCGGTTGAGAGAGGGTGAGTGCCCGGCCGGTCCCGGACGCCTCCGCCGGCACAACTACCAGGTTCCTGATTCCGTCAATCTCAACGAGCCTGTCACCGCATTTTTCCGGCACAAATTTGGCCATCAGGTCAATCATTCCGGCCAGAAAAAGTTGCGCAACCAGATCTATCAGACCGGATCCGCATATGCCGACCGGCGGCAGGTCATCGATGGTCCGTATCCTGAATTCCAGGGTATCCGGATCTATGGCCACCTGGTCGATGACACCCGGCCCGGCCATCATCCCCATACCGGCAACGCCGCCCTCAAGGGCAGGGCCCGCAGCCCCGGCACAGGCCATCAGCCAGTCCTTGTTGCCGATGACTACCTCGGCGTTTGTCCCAACATCAATCAGAAAAGAGATCTCATCCTCCCGGGACATGCCGGAGGCCAGAATGCCTGCGATCAGGTCTCCCCCGAAGTAACTGCCCACGTTCGGAAATACCAGTACCGGGGCTTCCGGGTTCACGTCCAGGCCCACTTCCGATGACCGGATGAGATCCGGCGTATTAATCACAGGAATGTATGGTTCACGGCATATCCCGTATGGGTCCAGTCCCAGGAACAAATGAGTCATGGTTGTATTACCCGCCACAGCGATACCGGCAATGGCACCGGCCCCTATGCCGTGTTTTTCAGACAGGGCGTGAATTTCCTGGTTTACCCTGTCTGTTACCAGACCCTGCAATTCTTCAAGCCTGTCCCTTCCAAGACCGGCATAATGGATACGGGACAGGATATCGGCTCCTATTTTTATCTGCGGGTTGTGAAAAGAGATCTCATCTTTCTGCTCACGCGTCTCAAGATCAAGGAGTCTGAGGACGATGGTTGAACTGCCCAGATCAATGGCTATTCCGTAAATCCCGGTTGCATGCTGAAACGGCATCACATCAATCAGGCGCCATTCGGACCGGCCCATGAAAACAAGAGCCTCCACCCGGTAGGCGTATTCTCTCAGTAGGCGAGGCAGTTTTTTGAGCAAAGAATATGCCACAACCACATCTTCCGTTTGGAGGGTCTTTCTCACTACTTTCTGCAGACGATCCGCATCCGCTGTATTATCTTTGAGGCTGGGCGGGATCATTTCCGCCCCGACTTTTCTTATCCACATGTCATTGTCGGAGAGTTTCTTCATATTTCTTCCACATTCCCGGAGTTGTACCATTCCAGAATTAAATACGCTGCGCTGTCACTATGGTGAATTTAACGGGACAGGCAGGCATATGGTTCATATTCCGAGGATTATTTTTTTCGCATAACACAGAGATTGGGTAAAAAGACCATTTATGGATGGACACTACCTAACGACTTTGTCAGGGCTCCTCACAAACAGGCGGAAAAACAAAAGCCGGAACCAATCCGAAAATCCCATAACCCGAGCGGGTTGGAAATCCCCCTCATAAGCGGAGCCGGGCAAATCTTCCGAACGTGTGTCAGAGAGACAAGCCCACCTGATAATGTCCCTTGTAACGACCTTTCCGGATCTGAGTGATATGTCTGATTTCGAAAATCATTCGCATATCATTTTCCGGCGTACAGTAGGTCATTTCAATTTTATCACCGACTTTCAGTTTCTCAAGAATTTCCTCGAAATCATTGGTTACGAGCATCCCCATTCCCCCCGAGGAGGTATCCAAAGGCCTGAACCGGTACGATGTCCCCGCCAGGGTAAACGCGAGAAACGTATCGTCCTCGTCCTGATCAACACAAGCCCTTTCCCAGGCGCGCCTCTCTTCATAGTCCATTTTATCCCCCACATCAGGGCCGCCGCATCCGGGTTTAGTGGAAATTTATGCCATGACCGGATCCCCTGCGGAGGCGCTGTCATCACTCCGGTCCAGGACATCCCTGAGTTTCTGAGACAGTTCTTTAATATCGAACGGTTTCTGGATAAACTGGTTGCACCCCCGATCCAGGATATCCGTCGCCATTCCCTCTATGCTGTATCCGCTCGATAGAAGGACTTTTACTCCCGGATCGATTTCCTTCAAACGATCAAAGGTCTCACCACCACCCATACCGGGCATAATCATGTCAAGCACGATAACATCAATCGTTTCCTTTTTTTCCCGGTAGATACGAACGGCTTCCTCCCCGCTCCTCGCGGAAAGGACCTCATAACCCAGTGCTCTCAGTATCTCCTGACCCACTTCAATGATCATGCTTTCATCGTCCACAAGCAGGACGGTCTCAGGACCCCTGATAATCCGGGTCTGGTCCGGCCTTTCCGGTTCCACACTTTTTGTTGAGGAAGGCAGATAGAACCTGAAGGTCGTCCCTTCACCTTCCCGGCTGTCGACGTCGATGATCCCCCTGTGGTTCTTGATGATCCCATAGGCCGAAGCAAGGCCCAGCCCGGTTCCGTGGCCCATCCGGTTTGTTGTAAAAAACGGTTCGAAAATCCGCTGCCGCGTCGCTTCGTCCATACCCGTGCCGGTATCCGTAACAGAAATCTTCACATACCTGCCGGGTTCCAGATTGAACGGCTTGACAAACGGGGTCTCCAGGACAACATTTTCCGACGCCAACGTCAGATCACCTCCCCCCGGCATGGCGTGAGAGGCATTGAGAAAAAGATTCAGGAGAACCTGCTCGATCTGTCCCGCGTCCGCCTCAACCGGCCAGACATCCTTTTCATACTGTTCATGAATAACAATTTCTTTCTTGGTCCTGCCGAACATCCGCGCAACCCTGCTGACCAGTCCATTCAGGTCAACAGGTTTGACATCATACTTCCCTCCCCGGGCAAATCCCAGCAATTGCTTGGTCAGTTCCGCTCCCCTCTGAACATATTGTTCGATACTTTTCAATTTTTCATAGTATGGATGGTCCGGTTCCGTGTCCAGCAGCATGATGGATGCGTAGCCCTGGATTCCCATGAGCAGATTATTAAAATCGTGGGCAATCCCCCCGGCAAGGGTGCCGACAGCTTCCATTTTCTGGGCATGCTGAAGCCTGGATTCGAGACGTTTCCTTTCACTGATATCCCTCGCAATACCGTACGTCCCCAGGTATCTTCCGACACTTCCGTCTTCCGTCTTTTCATACATGCCGTTTGATTTCAATTCAACGGTCAGGTACTTGTCTTCTCCGGATCCTGCCCTCTCACCGTCCTCGGAAATCTTCAACCTCAGCTCAACGCTGGATGTCGCCCGGTCACCTGTCCGCCTCTCGTTAAAGACACCTTCTGCCTTCTTCAGATCATCGTCATGAATAATCGCCGAGTAGTGCTCTCCGATCAGCCGCCCGTCTTCATAACCGAGTAAAGGGACAGCCGCCACGCTGACAAAAGTGAAGCATCCCTGTTCGTCCAGGGTGTAGATGATATCAGGCGAATTCTGAACAAGGTGCCGATAGCGCTCTTCTGACAGGCGGAGCTTATTGTTGATCATCTCGTTTTCCGCCTTCAAACGGATCTGGTTCACGGCGTTCTGGATCGTTTTTGTCAGATCCTCATACTCAAAAGGCTTCTGGACAAAATCATACGCACCCCTTTTCAAAGCCCCGATAGCCGAATCCATGGTGGCATGACCGGTTATGATGATCACCAGGGTTTCAGGCCGCAGGGTGTTGATGTAATCCATGAGCTGGTGACCGTCCGTATCGGGGAGGTTCATATCCAGCAGTGCGAGATCAAAGGTGTTTTCAGCCAGGATTTGTCTGGCTTCCCTGCCCGAGTTTACGGCAACCGCCCGGTAACCCTGGAGACTCAGCAATTCCTGAAGGCTTTTGCACATCAGGGGTTCATCATCCACGATCAGAATATTCGGTGCCGAGGACATGGTCTTTCCCTCTTTCTGGTATCATAAGGTGTATTTAACAATTACGCTCATTTTTTTTGGGACTGACAGGCAGCCCGATTTTGAAACAGGTCCCCTTTTGACTGTCGCTGTCACAGGTTATGGTCCCGTCCAGGGATTTAACAAGATTATGGACAATGGAAAGCCCAAGCCCGGAATGACCATCGCCCTTGGACGTGACAAAAGGGTCAAAAAGTCTCGTGCGAATTTCTTCAGGGATTCCGGGCCCGTCATCCTTTATGGTAATTTCCACATAACCCTCCTCCTCCTCTCCCTTGCCGGTGATCTCAACACCCTCAAGCCGACCGGATATGTGGCGTGTCCCGATATGCAGGTTCCCACCTTCCGTCATGGCTTCCGCAGCATTCTTGACCAGATTGATAAAAATCTGTTTCAGGCTGTCTTCCTCTGAAATAATCATCGGCAGAGAAGGGCTCAGATCCAGATGGACCTCAATCCCCGAATGTCTCTTTAAAGATTCCCTGGTGATCTTCACCAGATCCGTCAGTACCTTGTTGACATCTACCGGCGCCTTACTTCGCGCCTGCGGCTCCGAGAAAGACCTCAGGGCTCGAAGGATATGGGCGATCCTGTCGATTTCCCTGCTCACAATAGCGATTTCCTCCTGCGCGACATTCTGCTTGGCCAGCTTGAGGCCGAGGATGTTGAGATAGTTCTTGATGATGCCGAGCGGGTTGTTCACCTCATGGAAGATCTTTCTGGCGATTCCGGTTGACGCCCGCGCCCGTTCAGACTGGATGGTCGTAACCGCAGCCCGTCTCATCTTATCCGCATGGAGGGCCAACGCGGCCTGTCTGCAAAAAAGGCTCAGCAGATTGGACTGACCGGAAAGATGGGAAAGCTCGGAATGGTCCAGACCCAGCACAATGACCCCTACATATTCCCCGTGGGCCAGCATGGGCAGGCAGAACATGCCTTCGGTTCCCATGAAACGAATCATCCGCGCGTCCACGATAACCGGATCAGATACTCCCGCATCAATGAACAGCTCCAGCATCTTTCCCTGCGCCAGGCAGGCCACCGGCACACTTTCCGCCGTCTGCATGGGGATAACCAGGTTGTCGATAACGGCCGATTTGTCATTCTCGCTGACAGGTTTCCCCCGGAGGCAGTCTTTTTCACGGTCATACTCAAAAAAGAATATCTCCCGGATATCGAAAAGGATGTGGATTCCCTGATGGATCACCCGCAATATGGAAACCTCATCCGAGGCCCCCATGAGATCCTGGAGTGTTCCCAAAAGAAGGGAAATATCCCTGACTTCCGCAACCAACCCTTCCTGTGCCTTCCTGTCGTTTTCCGAAACCGCCCCCTGCGTGTCTGCGGGCTCGCTGATCTGAATCTCCAGCAGGCGGGCAACTTCGAATACCTCTTCATCGGCCCGGGACAATAGCGTTCGGACATCGTCAGGGCCCAATCCGCACAGCAACTCCGCGATATTATCGGGTTGTTCCCCCTTCTGAAGAGGCCTTTCAGAAAGGACATTGGCCGCATACACAAGCCGAACCAGTGGAAACGCGGTTTTTATCTTCTCCCTTGATTCGTGATGGTAAAGAACCGCATCCACCATAAAGCTCTGCAGGTGCCACCGGTGAAGCAACCAGGCGCCGACCTCACAATGGGTCAAACCCTGGCGGATTTCTCCTGCCAGGAGCAGATCCGGCCGGCCGCTGTATTTTTTCAGCAGTTCCGTGTAGGCCTTCGGATAATTCACCCACAGGACAAGTCTTCCGATGTCATGAAGAAGTCCGCTCAGGAATGCCTCGTCCGGGCTTTTATAACCGGTCTTTCTGGCCATGAGTCTGGCCAGCACCGCACACTTGAGGCTGTGCCACCAGAACACCTTGAGATTCAACAGGTTACTGCCGTCCCAAGGCTGAAACGCCTGACTGATGGAAGCGCCAATGGCGATATTCTTGATGGTGCTTGTTCCAAGGTAACTGACACAGTGATGAACGCTCTCGATCCTTTTGGGCAGACCGTAATGCGCGGAATTCACCAACCTGAGAATCTTGCCAGACAGGGAGGGGTCTTTCTCCACAAGTCCGGATATCTTGCTCAGGTCGGCATCCTCGCTGTTGCAGGCACCGATCAATTTTACAAGAATATGAGGCAGGGTGGGAAGGGTCTTCAGTGTGGATATCCTGCTCAATATGTCTTTTTGGATTTGCATCTGACTGTATTCTTTTTAGACGTCGACCTGCCATGCGCAGGCAAACGGCCCGCAGAAGGATCCCGCGCGAGCCCTATTCAAACGAACCGCTCTGAAATGATTGAGGGAAATAAGTGATTTTTCATAAAGCATTCAGGATGAGCCATGATCATGATATCGGCAGATTTCAACGGAATCTTGAACAGCGTCCACCCTCTTTCCAAACAGCTTCAGCCGAGGGATCTTTTGACGACTTCCGCGATCTGCGTGCAGAATTTTCGCGTCACCGCCGCGGTCGGACCTTCAACCATCACACGGCACACGTTCTGCGTTCCGGAATAACGGACCAGGACACGGCCCTGATCCCCCAACTCGGCTTCAACCGCCCGGATGGCTTCCGTCACGGCAGGAACACTGGAGATCAAGGGTTTAGTCCGGATCTCAACGTTTATCAACTCCTGAGGAAAAACATCCATGACAGACGCCAGTTCGGAAAGCGACCGTCCCTCCCGGGCCACTGTAGCGACCAGTTGCAGCGCTGCCAGGATACCGTCTCCGGTCGTGTGGTGGTTCAGAAAAATCATGTGCCCCGAGTCTTCCCCTCCGACCATCGCGTCCAACCGTTGCATCTCCTCCAGGACATACCGGTCCCCTACTCGGGATGTGTGAAGTTCCAACCCGCATTTTCGGCAGGCAATGCCAAGCCCGATGTTGCTCATGACGGTGCTGACCACCCGGTTGTTTTTCAATTGTCCCCGTTCTTTCATGTCCCTGGCGCAGATAATCAGGACCTGGTCTCCGGTGAGGGTGCGGCCTTTTTCGTCCACGGCAATGAGACGGTCGGCATCGCCGTCAAACGCCAGCCCCATGGAAGCGCCACTTTCCTTCACACATTTTTCAAGGTGCCGGGGGTGTTGTGAGCCACAGTTTTCATTTATATTGAATCCGTCAGGGGCATTGTGGATGACCTCCAGATCCGCACCCAGTTCTGCAAACACTCTGGGCGCGACCCGGCCGGCGGCCCCGTTTGCCGCATCTAGGACCAGTTTCATCCCCCGGATGGAAAGCCCCCGAGGAAATGTGTGGGTCAAGAATTCAACATACCTTTCGATCACATTTTCAACATGCCCGCCACGGCCGATCTGTCGTGCAGGGGGCACATGTTCGTCCAACCTGCCGGCAAGAACGAGACGTTCAATAGCCTCCTGCTGTTCATCCGGAAGCTTGAAACCGGCGCCGGAAAAAAACTTGATCCCGTTGTCTTGATACGGATTGTGCGAGGCGGAGATTACAGCACCTGCATCCGCATCCACGTCTCTGGTGATAAAAGCTACGCCAGGGGTGGGCAAAACTCCAACGGCATATGGCGTGCCACCCATGGCCGCAACGCCGGCGACAAAGGCATTCTCCAGCATGTAACCGGAAATCCGGGTGTCTCTGCCAACAATAATTCGGGGGCTTCGTCTTTCTGATTTCAGGACATGGGTGACCGCCTGGCCGAGTTGAAATGCCGTAATGCCATCCATTGGATAGCGGTTGGCCTCACCCCGGATCCCATCTGTGCCGAAGAGTTTTCCCATATTGCTGTATCCCTGTGAATCCGTGACCGGACCGGCTCCGCACGCGCAAACGGAGGTCATGTTTCGGCAAAGTCCGTTTCCGCGGTGTACGGCATGGAAAAACCAACCCGAGTCATTGCTCTGAGGACAGGAAAAAACTCAGAATGGCTGCGGCGCCGTGCATCTTGTTTTCTCCCTGCTGCCACGCAATGGATTGAGGGCCTTCAAGCACATCATCCGTAATTTCAAGCCCCCGGTAGGCAGGCAGACAGTGCATGACACGGGCATTGGGTGCCGCGCGTTTAAGCAGTTCGGAATTGATCTGATACCCGTAAAACGCCTTGATTTTCTCTTCTTTTTCCTTTTCTTCCCCCATGCTCACCCAAACATCCGTGTAAAGGATGTCCGCACCTTCAGCGGCCTCACGGGGGTCTTCCACAATCCGGATGCGGCTTCCGCTTTGCTGCGCCGCCGCACCGGCATTCCTGAGCGTCTCCGGGTCAGGCTGATACCCCTGCGGGCTGGCCACTGTGATGTTCATGCCGGAAAGCGCGCAACACATGAGAAGAGACCGGCATACATTATTTCCATCCCCGATATAAGCCAGAGTGAGTCCTTCCAGTGTCCCCCTGACCTCCAGTATGGTAAAAAGATCGCACACGGCCTGGGTCGGATGACTGAAATCACTCAACCCGTTGATGACCGGAACACCTGCATGCACTGCCAGTTCTTCAACCGTCTGATGGTCATAGACCCTTGCTACCAGTGCGTCCAGATAGCTGCCGAGTATCCTGGCCGTATCTTTCACGGGTTCACCCCGTTTGAGCTGCAGCTCACCGGACGAAAGATAAACGGCCTGTCCGCCAAGCCGGAGGGCCGCCACTTCAAAACTAGCCCGTGTCCTTGTGGATGGTTTTTCAAAGAGAAGACCGACAACTCTGTTTTGAAGGCCGAGGATTGTTTTCCTTTGTTTTATATCGGCCTTCAGGATTCCGGCTTGATCAAAAATCGTCTGCAGTTCCTCACGGGTAATATCATTCAATGTCAACAGTGACCTTGCCATCACATATCTCCTTCACGGCTTCGCAAAAAGTCAAGTCCCCGCATCCCGCGTAGCCGTCCCACTCGGCGCCTGCCGTCCGGACAGAACAGGCAGGCACGCAGCCAAATCCACCAGGCTCAGGGTCGGGATCTTCGACTTGATTGGGCACAAAATCGGTCATTTTTCAAAGGTCTACGAAGATGTCGCTTGCGGTGATTTTTCCGGATCGGAAAGGGATGCTCTTCCCGGGTGTCCAAAAGTTTTCAGAGTATCCATCAGTTTCTGAAAAAGCAAGGAAAATTCCAATCACGCCCCGTACTTCCAGGACAAACCCCGGTAAAAGGCTGAAAGGCAGACCGTCTTTTCAGAATCCCCCAAAAAACATTCTGGCGGGCGCCTCCTGTCTGTGGTATGGTCTGAATAACACCTAAAACCTGCATAAACTATTTTCAAAATGGAGGGGAAAATGGTTCTGGGAGACATCCTGCGGACGTAACCGCCCTTTTTTGCGGCAG
>CAYTJI010000029.1:0-10794 GCA_964438065.1 uncultured Desulfobacteraceae bacterium
AAGATTGCGGGCATGCGTTAATATTTGAAAGGCCGAAGGAAGCCGCAAGACTCTATGCCAGGTTTCTGAAGGAGGAGGCGTCCACCGGAAATTCGTGCAAAGACAACCTCACCTTTCTGACCCCCGACATGGGATCGGGAAGGCCTCGCAGGGTCGGAACCGGAATTTTCCGGTAAGACTGACTTTCCGGATAGGGGCTATCGGAAGGCGCCACGCCGGTACAGACGCCAGAAAAGCACCATGACACCCACCAGCGGGATGCGTTTCTGCTGCGGATTCAGCTCGACCTGAATCCCTGAATGACGTTCTATTTTCCAGAGGATGTAGTCCAGTCCGTTTTCAAAAGTAAGCGCCCCTTTCAGGAGGCGTAACAAGGACAGCAGTTTCCCCTGGAAGCGGCGAACAGTCCACCCGGTGCGTGCTGACAGGCGTTTGAGAGGATGGATTTTTGCGTGGTAGCGGATTTGCCCTCCGTCTTCCCTGAATGACACGGAAGATGGAACCAGACGTATTGCCGTCCGTGTCAGCACTTCATAATATGCCGGTGCGGTTTCAAACAGGCCCACGAGTGCATCCTGCCGTTCCGCTCTCAGTTCCGCCGTATAGGTGAGGGAAAACCCCGTGTTCCAAAACTCCTCGGCAGTGAATCGCGACGGCAACATGGGCAGGACCCGGCTGACAAAAACAACGACAGCCCGTGCCATTGCGGTGTAGACCTGCGCGGCGACCTGATCATCCTTGGCGTAGACAAGCCCCATGGGTTGTGCCAGACGACCCCACAGGTATGAATGAAACCAGCCTGAAGATCCCAGCCGGAAATCTTTCAGGGAGAAGACCGCATACTTGGCCCGGATGACGTGCTCTTCGTATGGAAGTTCCAAATAAAATACATTGGGGGGGAGCAGCTTATTGAGAAAGGCCTGGGCACGGCGGCGGTAGGCGTTTTGATACTGATCCACCAGGAGGTAGAGATCGACAATTCCCTCGGTATCATCGCCCTTCCGGAAGCAGGACCCGTAGAAAAGCACGGCCTGGACGGCATCGCCGTGTCGCGCGAGGAGATTTTCGGTCAGCCGGTTTATGCCGGGCGGCACCGGTATGGCGTTTTGCTGCCGGATCAGGGTGATGAGTTGTTTCAGAGGAGTCATGGTTTTATTACCAGAAACGACGCCGTTCCACCTTCGGTGACGATGAGACGCTCAGATTGACTGTCCGTGGCATACAGTTCTCCGTCAAGGGTAAATCTTCCAGTGAAGAAAAGTTCTGCTTCCTCGATATTCCGGGTTTCGTATCCATACTCGGGAAGGGTAAAACGGTTCTTCCTTCCCCGAAGCAGGGATGGGACTGCGTGCAGCATATGTGCGGGATGGGCATTGAGTGCCGTGTAATAAAGCGGTTGTGGCCCGGTGCGCCAATAGGGACGAAGCCCGAGAAACAGCCGCTCCAAAGAAGTGACAAGTATCAGAGAAAAGTCCCGTTGTACCGGGGGGTCATCGTCCAGAGCGATTGTGAAAGATACCGGAAAAAGCGTGTCATTTTTTCCACGAGCCGCTGCCAGCAGAAAACGTGCCAGGGTGATACCGGCGGCGAGTTGCCCTCCAACACCCCGCGTGTGTATGCGGGTGAGGCAGAATTCGATCCCCTGGCAGATGCCGGCGGCCCCGAAAAACATTCCGTAAAGAGGCTCTCTGTTGTCTCCTGCCTGTACCTTCAGTACCGGGCGTTCGACAAGCCTCGGATTTCCATGCCCGTTGCACACCCAATCGAGGAGACTGTTCAGCCCCTGTCGCCGGGAGCCGGGCAGGCCGACATCCCTGCAGATCATGCTGGCAGTGCCTGAACGCAGGAGTGCAAGCACCGGCCTTGGCTCCGGTCTGCGGAAAAGTACGGTAAGGATGGCATGGACGGTGCCGTCCCCGCCGTTTACCGCCAGGATGTCGATTTTTTTTTGAGAAAACGCATCTATGGCTGCAACCATCTCAGGCGGGGTGGTTGCCGTTAAGTGATGGATCTCCGGATATCCGGCCAGGACGTCATGGATGATCTGAAATCCTTTATGGTTACCCCCGCTCAGGGGGTTGCTCAGCACACCGAGACGCAGCGGTTTTCCGGATTTTATTCCGGTCAGGGACCGCAGGCAGGATGCGGGAGGCAGAGGGTTTTGAATTCGGTTCCGGGGTGTTTCGGTCATCCTACGCATGCCCGTCCATCGGCCGCGTGGATTCGCGACGACCAAACACTTTCGCAGCCAGGGTGCGGTCGTAATCACCCTTGTCAATGTCCACAAGCCAGGAGTGGAGCGGCCCGGACACGATGCGGGTCATGATGCCGGCACCCAGACGAATCAGCATGAAAAGGCTGGTCAGAGATGTCCAGATGGCTACGGCCAGCAGACCTGCGTCCGGTCGGCCGGCAACGGCACTTGCCGTCAGAAGAATCAGGTTGGGATTTCGGCGTGCGGTGATCAGCCTGAAATACGAGTCAACAGGCTGCCAGCAGAATATTCCGAAAGAGCCCAGACACTGCTTGAACGTCAGTTCGATCAGGCGGCCGGCAATATAGCCGATAATTATGACCCATATAACCAGATCCAGGGACAGCTTTGGCAGAACCACATAAGACACACCAAGGCCCATACCCCAGGCCACATACCAGGCCGGGGGGTGGAACAGGTCGATCAGATGATCGAAAAAGTGCCCGAACCGGGTGGATGTGACGGTTACCCGGGCCAGTTTTCCGTCAACCGTATCCAGAAAAGTCATCAGCCACCCGGGAACGAGTCCCCAGAGGAATTGGCCGTAGGCAAAAAGTATTCCGGCGATGATTACCAGGACAAGGCTGACGATGGTGACGTGGTTTGGACGAATGCCGTAGCGGGCGCACACGCGGGTACACCACTGCGCGGGACGCGGCCAGGCCCATTTGGTAATCAGATCGGTGACGCCTTTGTAGGATGAGCTGAAAAGACGCTTTTCCAGATCACGCTGGTTTTCCCGCGTGATGGGCAGAACAAAGGGCGGGTCTGACTTTCGCAGTCGCTGGTTATAGGACGAGCAGAGACTTTCAGGAGTTTCTACTCGGATATCGGTCAGAGAGGTGTCTGCCGGGGATGTCCCTCTGATTATCGCGAGAACCTGCGCGGCAAGCTCGGCCGGCACACTGGCTGCCACAGGGGCCTGTTTGCCTGGCCGGCCCGCCCGCAGAATAACATGGTTGGTTTTTGCCAGTGTATCGATAACCCGTTCGTCATACAGGTATCCGCCGTGAATGAGCAGAACGGATTCCCCGGCCGGGAGCGACTCGGGATTCTCTGTTAAATCCGTTATGCCGGAACGTTCGAGGACCCGTTCGAGACGTTGCCGTGAGGTCAGACCCCACAGACGGATCGGGCTTTCGTTGAAAATGCAGGCGTGCTTGGGCATGAATGCTGTTCCCGTTCAGAGACCCTTGAAAAACGACCGCTTTTGCACCAGCGCTGCGTCAGACTCAAATAATTGTCTCAAGTCCGGGCCGGTCGGCGATGTATCAGATCATTGCGGAAAAATGAATCTGAAGGTCCGGATCCGGTCTGTTATTTGAAAACGCTTTTCTTCGCGCGTGCTTAAAACGCCGGGTACGGCTTTTTCACCACAGGGTTGATCACAAAGTCTGGTATTAAATCAAAAAAATATTATATACTGAAAACATGAATTTTGTAAAGTCCGATCCGAAAAATGCACCTCAGTTACGCAAATTTGGTCCGGTCCCTGCTGGAAGCCGTGATTTTACATTCGCACACCTTTCTGATCCCCACCTGTTTTTACCGGACGCGGTCAGATTGAGGGATTTGCTGAATAAGAGGATGTACGGATATCTTTCATGGCGCCTGCACCGAAGATTCGAACATTGCGGGGATGTTCTTCCGGCCATGCTGGAAGACATCCGTTCGGCGGACCCGGATCATATTGTCATTACCGGGGATTTGACGCACCTGGCGCTGCAGGGGGAATTTCTTCGCGCGCGTGCGCTGCTCCGGTCCCTGGGTCCTCCCTCGAAGGTTACGGTCATACCCGGTAACCATGATATCTACGTGCGCTCGGCATGGAAATATGTGACGCATTTGTGGTCAGACTATCTGTTTTCGGATAAGGATGCGTCTGGGTGTCACGAAAAATCCGGCCAGGAGATATTTCCGACCCTGCGGATTCGAAACGGCGTGGCTTTTATCGGGATGTCTTCCGCGAGACCGACTCCGCCGTTTCTGGCCTTCGGCAGTGTAGGAAAGACTCAGCTGGAAAAGCTCAAAATCATTCTGGATGAGACCCGGCACAGGGGATTGTTGCGGGTCGTACTGATTCACCACTCGCCGGTGCCCGGGTCGGTTTCCAGGCGCAAACGCCTGAGGGACGAGATCGGGTTTCAACAGGTCCTGGCGTATCATGGTGCGGAATTGATTTTGTACGGGCACACCCATTATGTGTCTTCCGGGCACCTGGACACCCGGTTCGGCCCGGTGCCGGCCATTGGTGTTCCGGCCATATCCGCGCTTGGTCGGTCTCCCCGGCGCCGGGCCCGGTATCACCTGTTCCGCCTTTTACCAACCCGTGACCGGGTGGATTTGAGGTTTTCGGTGCGGATGTACTCACCGGAAAACGGGCGGGTTGTCACTGAATCCGAGCAGAGGGTCATACTCCCTCACGCGGTTTGAAAGCACTCTTTTTGAGACCTAAATCCTGCAAGCGTCGAGTTTGCCGAAGACCTGCCTGCAGCAGGCAGGTGCAAGGCGGCAAGGGCGCAGACGTACGACGATACGTCAGGTCCTTGCCAACGCCGTCCCGCCTCCAGGCGGGATAAAATCGGCACTCCCGCAGGGTAAACTGTTTTCAAAAACCGAAGCCTTTATGGCCGCAATCAAATTGATGCGTGACATGCAAGCCCGGCATTTCCATAACTCACCGATATTAGAAATATAACTTCATTTTTTGAAAACAGTTTATGCAGGTTTTGGGTGGTATAAAATCGGTCATCTTTCAAAGGTCTCTTTTTGTGTATTTGACGCGTGCGGACACCGAGTTGCTGCAGTAAGAAAACGTTTTTTAAAGTCATGCCATGATCACGGGGTGCGCGAGAGGATTCGGATGGAAAAATAAAGCACGACTGCGACCGGGGTCAGCGTAACAACCGCCGCATTTATGCCGAGAAGGAGACCGATATGGGCGAAGATCTGGTTCACGAAATGGAGTGCGACCCCAACGATTGAGCCCAGCATAATCCTGTAGCCCGCAGTGATCCCGCGGGACGGCCCAAATACGAAGATTAATGAAATCAATACCATGGCAGCCGTGCTGATCGGGGTTGCCGCTTTCTGCCAGAATACCATTTGATATTGATCGGCATTCAGGCCCTGCTTTTCGAGCATCCGGGTGTATTTGTAGAGAGCAGAGGGGGAAAGACTCTCCGGTGGAACTTCCTGGATCGCCATCTGCTCGGGGCTCAGCAGTGATTCCAGAGAGAGTGTCGGAAAATTTTTTGTGATAATTTCTTCTCCCGCAATGGTTTTCTGTTCCACATTGGTGAGCAGCCAGTGTCTGTCTTTGGCAATGTATGCCTTCCGGGCATGGGTGAATACACGCAGTCGTCCTTCGGAGTCCCATTCGAATATGTCTATATCCAGAGGAATTCCACCTGCACTGATCTTATGAACATGGATAAAGAATGGTTTTTTTCGGGACCAGAAACCGGTTTTTGTAAAAATAATGTTTGCCCCTGACAAAGCGGCTACACGCCGTGTTCGTGCGTGCTGCTCCAGCGGCGGGACAACAAATTCCGCAAGGATGCCCCACGCAAACATGGGAATCGCAGAGGCTGCCAGAACCGACCAGCAGATTCGGCGGACGGATATACCACTGACATTCATGGCCAGCAGTTCATTGCTGTCTGCAAGAAGACCGAGACTGATAATCCCGCCCAACAAGGTACTCACCGGTATCAGGTCCAGCATTCGGCCGGGAAGCGTGAAAATCACAAAAAACAAGGCATCGCTGTATTGATAAGAACCGGTTCCGATGTCATCCAGCTGACCGAGAAATTCAAAGAAACTGAAAAGAAATCCCAGAATGAACAACACGATGAGGAAGTGCCGGATAAAACCCGTTCCAATATAGATGTCCAGTGTTTTCATCTTATTCCCCGGAATCTACCGAACTGCTGCGACGGATGGACGAGGAGAACGAGGATCAGGACGACCAGTAAACCCTGTACCCACCAGATGCCCGGAAAAGGAGGTATGCGTTCCTGCTCCACGAAAATCCTCGCCATGGTCGCCATACTGTAGTACAGAGCATAAACAAACAGCCCCATCACCAGTTTGGCATATTTCCCTTCGCGGGCTGTCGTGCGACTCAAAGGAATTCCGAGCAGAGGCAGAAGGATGGCGGAAAGCGGTGCAAACAACCGCCATTGCAGTTCAGCAATATCGGAGGATGCCTGAGACCGGGACAGGTGAACCGTGGAGGCTGCTTTTTTCTTGTATGTCAACGTGTTGATTTCCTTTGGCCATAAGGACAGCGCGAGTTGACGGAATTCCATCACACTTCCTCCCCCCTTTCCTGGGTTAGGGAATTTATAACTGTGGCCGTTCAGGAAGAGTACTTTCTGTATCCCGGTGGCGGGGTCCGGATACTGAAGGGCCTCTTTTGCGTACATGACTTTCAGGAGACCGTTCTCATCGGTTCTGTCCTTTTCCATGAAAACCCCCTGTGCTTTTTTCCGCTGTTGATCAATCCTGTCAATAAAAATGACCTGTTTGCCTCTTCCGATTTTATAGAATCTTCCGGGCTTGAGCAGGGTAACATCAAATTCGGCTTTTGCCCTGGCTTTCAACCGGTAACATTTTTCATAGGCCCATGGCCTTACCCACAGCGAAAGAACGGCAACCAGAATGGAAACCGCCAGAGACAGACACAAAACCACGGTCAGCAACCGGCCAAGGCCGATGCCGGAGCTGAACAACGCAGTTATTTCACCATCCTTGTAAAGACGTCCGAGGCCTATTATAACTGAGAGATAAAGGCAGCTTGGGATTAATACTTCAAGTGATGTAACAAGTTTCAGGGCGACGAGTTTGATCACCGTATCCACAGGCATGAGGCCATACACAGCGTCTTCCAGGTAATGCGTGGTGCAATACACGGCAAACAGGACAAGCAGAACGGCAAGCATGACCAGCAAGGGTGCTATGATTTCACGAATGATGTAGCGGGTCAGAATCAATGAGGTCCTCATAATAAGGTTTTGACGCACAAGCCGGAAAGGGGCGGAACCTCCGAAAAAACGCTCCCTATCACCGGGTTATACACAGTTCGCCTGAGGAGATCAATACGCGAGAAATTTCAGTGTGCGGGGTCATCTTGTTTGCATGGATGTTTTTTCTCCGGTCGTCAGGCCCCTGCGGATCCAATAGGTCTGCGAAGCCGTCAAACCGCGTTTTCCGTGGAAGCCCGTGCATTTGGATCGTTCCTCAGTATCATCTGATCGCTGAAAGAGATGATTTTCAGCACTTGAAAAAAGGTGCTTTTTTTTTCATTTTACTTGCGCTATATTCAGTTCCCCTGTGATCCATCCCCCTGAGTTGTCTTTCAGCGGATGGACCGATGCAGGATGAACAAATTCAGCCCCAGGAGGAGAAACCCTTATGAAAGCCCTGATTCTGGGTGCCGGACAGGGACGGCGCCTGCTGCCCCTGACCGCCGACACGCCGAAATGCACGCTCCCTGTCCTTGGACGTTCCATGATGGAATGGCAGATAGACGCACTGACTGCTCTGGGTATTGATCGGATCACTGTGGTGGTCGGCTATGGCGCGGACCGGGTCGAGCGCCTGCTGACAGAATGCTATGGAGAGAATTATGTGAAATTTATCTATAATCCTGACTACGCCGTGACGGACAACCTGGTGAGTTGCTGGACGGCACGGGAGGAGATGAACGAGGATTTTATCCTTCTGAACGGAGATACGTTGTTTGAAACGGCAGTTGCGCAGCGTTTGATCGAAGGCCCTGTCCACCCGGTTACCGTGACAATTGATCACAAGAGTACCTACGATGCCGATGACATGAAGGTGAGCCTGGATGGGGAGAGGCTTGTGGATATCGGAAAGGGCATCCCCCCGGAAAAAACGGACGGGGAGTCCATTGGGATGATTCTTTTCCGGGGAGAAGGTCCGGCCCTGTTCCGCGCGGCTGTTGAGCAGGCACTTCAGGAACCTGAGGCGCGGAAAAGGTGGTACCTTTCCGTCATCCGGGAAATGTCCATGTCGATGCCGGTCTGGACTTGCTCCATTGAAGGTTTGAGATGGTGCGAGATCGATTACCCCGAAGATCTTGAGGGTGCGGAAAGAATTTTAAAAGGATGTGCGGCCGTCCGCAAAAAACGTCCGGGGAAATAGTATGCGGATATCCCCGGGAACTTCAAAATGCCGGTTCCCCGAAGCCTGTGAGCCCCGGCCGTTGAGAAACGGAGGGGCTATTTCTGATAGCGGCCGGTGACGATTTTTTCGACAAGCTGCCAGTCGCTGACCGTGTCGACGTCAATGGCTGCTTCCGGAAAAGGCAGGATGACAGCGCCTGCCTTCAGACCCATTCGTTTTGAGAGCCGATCCAGCCCCTCATCAAGAGACAGCCTCCTGAAAAAATAGCGGAGCACAACCGTCCATCCAACAGCAGTCATCATGTGCCAGGGCTTTTTGCGGTTGCTTTCGATCTTTTTCCAGAATTCGGCTGCCTTGCGGGCATGAGGGGTCAGAAAAGCGAACAGATTGCACGAGCAGAACTCCCCGTCTCGTAACCGGGTGGCCGTTCTCCTGGTTTCAGGATAGGCATCGGTCACCTGTCTGTACGGGGCCAGGCCGACAATGACGTCATAGTCCGTCAAGCGGGCTTTCTGACAGAAATAATCAACAATTTCAGGACGCAAAAGCGCATGGTCGGATGTGGTAATCAGTATGCGTGTTGCCCCCGGAATCAGGGACAGGGCGTGGTACGCGCTGGTGCTCGGGGTTTCTTTGCTCGGGATCCAGGTAATCTCATCTGATTCAATGCGCGCAAGGAGTTCCGGAGCCTGGGACAGGAGTGGTTTCTGAGGGCCGCACACCGTCAGGGCTTCGATCTCCCGGGCCCCGGCAAGGGCGTCGAGCACGCGCAACACCATTGGCCTCCCGGCGACAGGGACAAAGGACTTGCATGCCGCATGGGTCGCCCGGGCCACCGGGTCATCGGGTCCACGGTCGGCCGCGAGAACAACCGCGGTAAAGGTTGTCGGATGTGCGTGGGTCGAATTCATATTATCGCAACAGAGCCGGTCTTTCGGGCCGGGATTTTTGCTTGCACGAAAAAGTCCGGATTTTCTTCATCAAGCAAGGAAAGACGGATGGGTCCGCATTAACCGAGAATTTTCCCGTAAATGCGATAGCGTTTATATACGCTGCCGCCGATAGATTCAATGATATTTCGAATACCGGTGTTGTCTTCCAGGATCCACGACATTTCCACTTTCCGGATTCCTTTTTCCGCAGCCGCACTCCGGACGGCATCTATGACCATAAACGCAAGTGCAGGACCTGAAAGAGTGTCCTGATATCGCCGGCATACGCCCATCAGAGGGACGCGCGCCGATTCAATGCGCCCGGCCCGCAGACGCAGGAGAAATTTGATCCAGCCGGTTGGAAAAAGCCTGCCGTTGAGATCGGCAATGATTTCATTGATATTAGGAAGTGCCACGATCATTGCCGCAGGTGTTCCGTTCACTTCCGCAATCTGTACGAATTCTTCACTGATCAGATGTCCAATCGCCTGACCCAGTTCCCGGAATTCCGATTTCGTAAACGGGATAAAACCCCAGTTTTCGGACCACGCGTCATTAAAAATCTCCCTGAGGATATCCAGATCTTCCAAAAAGGAGGCCTTTCGTAAAGGGCGGACATGGACATCCTCTGTCGTTTTCGCAATGAGCCGCGTGACATGGGACGGCCATTCAAAATCTATCGGAACCAGATAGGCGAGGAGATCTTTCTCCTTCTGATAGCCCTGTTCCTCGATCCGTGGGGCGTAGTATTCGGGCGCGTGACCCATCATGATTGAGGGGGGTGTGTCAAAACCTTCTATAAGCAGACCACATTCCTGGTTTATGGACAGATTGAACGGTCCGGTTATCCGCTGCATCCCTTTGGCCCGGAGCCATTCTTCAGCGGTTCGGGTGAGGGCGCGGAAGATTTCAGGATTGTCTTCTGCTTCCAGCATGCCGAAAAACCCTGTCGCATCCTGATAGCGTCCGGTATGGAGACGGTCCACCTGTGCGCTGATCCGGCCTGCCGGTCTGTCCCCCAGGTAGGCAATCCAGGAACAATAGCTGGCATGCTTGAAATAGGGATTGCGGGGCGAAAGATGCCGGCGCCTTTCCATGAGAAGAGGCGGAACCCAGTTTTTGTCTTTCGCATATATCCGCCATGGTACACGGATAAACTGCCGTAAGAGGTGCGGACCTTTTACTTTTCGGATCCGAAGTGCTGTTTTGTCCAATGGCCTTCCGGAGTTGATATGTTTGTCAGCTAGTTTCCATCCATAAATGGCCTTTTTGCACAATCCCTGTGTCAATCTGCGGGATCACTTGCCTGCCTTGCGTGCCCGCGCGCAGACAGGTGCGGCGTACCGCATGTACGTCTCCGCGTAATCCCTTGATTTCCTTGCCCTTCCGCAAAAATTCGTATTTCCGGATCGGAAACTCACCCGTGCCCCGAATTTCATTTATGGATGGGCACTG
>CAYTJI010000030.1:0-10690 GCA_964438065.1 uncultured Desulfobacteraceae bacterium
CTGATATTAAAAGCATAATTTCCTTTTTGAAAATAGTTTATGCAGGTTTTAGGTTACATATTGTTCGTATTCAGGGATCACGGTCCGCCTGGCGGCTGTCCCGTGAAAAATCCGGGGCAGGATCCTCCAAACAAAAAGGCATCCCGTCCGTCCTATGACGAAATGCCCGTGAAAGCCACTTTAACAATCAGACTACATCTTAACCACGTTTTTGGCCACAGGCCCCCTGTCACTCTCTTCCACATCAAACTGGACGCGCTCACCCTCGTTAAGGGTTTTGAACCCGGGCATTGAAATTTCGGTGTAATGCACGAACACGTCCCCTTCTTCACCGCGTTCGATAAAACCATACCCTTTTTTCCCGCTAAACCATTTAACGATTCCTTCTGCCAAAGCAAAGACCTCCTTCTCAAAAAAATTGCGATCGCAAACATCAGGTCGCTACTCCGGCACAGGAATGCGTCCTTCAGAGTAAAGCCGACCCGCGATTGTGACCGGGCCATTGAAAATAATAGTAGCCTCATGGCGAGTCGGGCGTCAAGCGAAAAAAGGCAAAAACCACGGGCCGAAACCCGGGTCTTCCTGCTGTTCCGTTCCTGCCCGGACCTGTCCTCGTCAGGCCCCCCCACCCGATCAGGCAATCTTCTCCCGCATCAATCGGATCGTCTTCGCATAATCATCACCACAGAAAATTGCAGAGCCCGCAACAAAAACGTCAGCGCCTGCCGATGCCACAGGAACAATGGTCTCCGGACCGATACCCCCATCTACCTCTATCTCAATGTTCAGCCTCTTCTTGTCAATCATTTCTCTCAATAACCGGATTTTCGGGATCACCTCCGGGATGAATTTCTGTCCGCCGAACCCGGGATTCACGGTCATCAGCATCACCATATCCACATCATCCAGAATGTACTCCAGGCTGTTTAAGGGCGTAGCGGGATTCAGCGAGACACCCGGGCTTACACCCTTGTCTCTGATAAGTTGAATTGTCCGGTGTAGATGATTTATCGTTTCGGCATGGACAGTCAGAATATCGGCTCCTGCGGCTGCAAATTCGCCTACATACCTGTCCGGCTCCGAAATCATCAGATGGACATCCAGAGGAAGATCCGTTACACGATTCGCAGCATCAACAATCATGGGGCCGATAGTAATATTCGGCACGAAATGTCCATCCATAACATCAATATGGATATAATCCGCTCCAGCCTGTTCAACTGCACGGATTTCATCTCCAAGCCGGGTGAAATCAGCAGAAAGAATCGAAGGTGCGATTTTCGTCATATTTATCCTCACGCATGTTTTTACTTCTTTCGGAATAAAGCAGCAAAAAATCCGTCCATCTCATGGAGCCGGGGCCCTGTTCTGAAAAATCCACGATCGTCAACAAGATCCAGACCCCATTCCGGCACCCGTGCATTCAGGTCTTCAAGGATCATCTCCGGGTTGTGTGTCAGAAATTCACTGACCACATCCTCATTCTCCTCTTTTGATATGGTACATGTGACATAAAGCATATTCCCTCCTTTTCTGAGAAGGGCTACGGCCTCACGGAGAATGGAAAGCTGCAGGCGGGCCAGTCTCCTGATGTCCGAATTTGTCTTTGACCACTTGGCATCCGGATTTCTGGAAAGAACGCCCAGCCCGGAGCACGGGGCGTCAACCAGGATTTTATCAAAGGGTCTGTTAAACGTCCGGGATAATTTTGCACCGGCATCCGCAACAACATGCTGAATGCAGCAAATACCCAACCTTCGCGAACTCTCACGGAGCTTTTCCAGTCTGGCCCGGTTGACATCAACGGCAAGGACCTCCCCATCCCCCCTCATAAGCTCAGCCAGATGTGTTGATTTCCCACCCACCCCCGCGCAGAGATCCAGCAGAAAGTCACCCTGCGCGGGAAAAATCAGCCGGGAACATATCTGTGGCGCTTCGTCCTGAACCTGGAACAGCCCCTCCCTGAAAGCACTCAACCGGGTTACCGAACCTTTCAATCCCCTCAGTTTCAGCCCGTCCGGGGAATAGCGCGTCGGAGTCGCGGCAATCCCCTCATGCCCAAGTCGGGCGATCAAATCCCTGCGGCTGATTTTCAGCCTGTTGGTCCGCACAATCAGGTCCGGGTTCCGGTTCCCGGCCTCAAGAAGACGTTCGACTGAATCCGCCCCGACTTCCCGAATCCACTTTCCCACAAGCCATTCGGGGTATGAATGATACACTGACAGGTATCTCAGCCGCTCTCTTTGCGGGTCAGGGAAAGATATCTGTTTTTTGTTTCGGCAGATCTGTCTGAGGATTCCGTTGACAAACCCTGAGATATGCCCCTTCCCGAATACCTTCGTTTGCTTGACCGCCTCGTTGACGGCAGCGGATTCCGGAACACGCTCCATGAAGAAAATCTGAAACAGCGCAATCCGCAATATATTCAAGACGGACGGTTCGATCCTGCGAAAGGAAAAACGGGTCGTCTGCTCAATAATCCAGTCCAGCCGAAGCCGAAATCGTAACACTCCCTGAATCAGATGAACCACAAACGCACGGTCCCGTGTTGAAAGCCTTCTTTCCCGCCCGATCATACGTTCCATGCGCTGCTCAGGGAACCCTGGGGCCTTCTCCAGGCTGTTCAGCACGGAAAGCGCCAGATCTCTAGGCATCACTGACATCACAATCCAGAAAAATACTCATCGCCTTGCGGACCAGTCTCAAATCCACATCCGTATCGTAGCAGGGACCAAACGGCCTGTGATTCAGTATCCCGAATACCGGAATCGGGTAGCTGTCCTGGATGCCGCTCGTGAGATCCCTCTCACAGGCAACTCCGATGATGACTTCCGATCTTTTTTCGCCCACAATCTTCCTCGCCAGCGTACCCCCCGTAGCCACGGCAATCGGGAAACGATATTCTTTAGACAGGGCTACCAAGTCCTTTATCTTGCATTTTCCACAGGCTTTACAGTTTGTTATATCTCCCGTGATCCTTACCGTGCACTCATGATTCTGGAGACAGTGCGGAAGAAGCAAAAGAAGCTTCTCCGGTCGTACCTTCCTGGCCTCTGCCAGAACCAGCCGGTTGTTGATCGCGACAAAAGACCTGCGTATTTTTGTGGTGCTCACGCCGAAACATTTTCCGATAACAACCAGCAAGGGGAACAGAATCCGGATGACAACACCCCGGATGCGACGGTTAAAGAAGAGGTTCTTCCCGCGAATAATCGTAAACACAAGTGTCAGCGCCCCTCCGAGCACAAAAAGAACAATCCCGGAAAAAACAACAGCAAGCGCCAAAGGAAGCTTTGGATGGATATTGGCGAGTCCTACATACGGGATCCACCAGAGAAGAAACGCCAGACCTGCAAAAGCCACACATGTAACGAGCAGAAGTGAAATAAAAATTCTTTTTTGGGGAACCTTGGCCTCTTCCGGATCCACGGAGTTCTTTATGACAACACTTTCGGCCATGATCAGCTCAACAATGTGTCTTTGTCCAACGGAAAACCTTTAAGAAATTCTTTTGCAGCAAGTCTCCTTCTCCCGGGGATCTGAAGTTCCCCGATTTGCACGACCCCTTTACCCGTCTCTACCTGGAGTGTACCTTCCGAATATCCGACAACCCGTCCGGGAACGCCACCCACACATCCACCATCTCCAACACGGGCCGAAAACAACTTGATTTCCCTGCCCCCGTATCGTGCCAGCGCGCCGGGCCACGGATCAAGTGCCCGGATAAAAGCAGACACGCGCCGGGCAGACTGTTTCCAGTCCACAAAAGACATCTTTCGATCGATTTTTGGTGCATAGGTTGCGCTGGATTCATCCTGAGGCGTTTCATCCAAACAATTCTCTGACAGTCCCTTCAGGGTCTTCAAAAGAAAATCGCCGGAAATTTCGGACAGATGATCATGAAGCTGCCCCGCAGTCTGGTGGGGCAGGATCGGTATTTCCTCCTGAAGGAGGATCGGGCCTGAATCAAGACCCTCGTCCATACGCATGGCCGTCAGTCCGGTCGTTCTCTCGTCATTGAGGATCGCCCAATGGATTGGTGCTGCGCCCCGGTATCGGGGGAGAAGAGAGGCATGGATGTTTAGGGCACCCCAGCGGGGAATATTCAGAAAATCTTTCCTTAAAATCTGTCCGAAGGCAACAACGACGAAAAGGTCAGGGGACTTCAAACGGATCAGTCTGCAAAATTCAGGTGTGGAAATATCAACCGGTTGCAGCACCTCAAGCCCGAATCCCGTCGCGACTTTTTTTACGGAAGACGGCAGTATCTTCCTGCCCCTCCCCCGGGGTCTGTCCGGCTGTGTGATGACGCACAAAACACGATGCCCGTTTTCCACCAAAGCCTTGAGTGCGGGCACTGCAAAGTCCGGTGTGCCCATGAAAATGATGCCCGGACGGGCCGGAAACCCTGTTTCAATTTGATTTATCACGCTTTTTTAAAATCTTTTTCAATTTTTTTTTGTACAAAGAGCGTTTCAGGCCGCTGATGTGATCAATAAAAAGGATACCGTTTAAATGGTCAATCTCATGCTGCAGGCAGATGGCCTTCAGATCCTCAGCCTCCATTTCAACGGGGTTTCCCTCCAGGTCCAATCCCTTCACCTTTACATAGGAAGCCCGGGTGACATCCGCAGCGTAGTCCAGCACGCTCAGACAGGCTTCCTCGCTGGTAATCTGTCCATCACTTTCAATAATCTCCGGATTGATCAGCGCTTCCGCATTCCTTTTTTCCTCTCCAGGCACCTTTTCAAATACGATCGCTCTCCTGGCTACGCCTACCTGGTTGGCAGCCAGGCCTATTCCCGGTGCCTGATACATGGTTTCGATCATACCCTGGATCAAATCCCGGATTTCTTCAGTGATCTCTGCAACAGGCTCGGCATGTGCCCTGAGTATCGGATCGGGGTAGATATATATCTTCATTTATTCCGGATCTCTCACATATGGCTTTAGAAGGGACATGAGAGCAAATTCACACTGTTGACGATCAACTCCGCTCATTACATACCACCTAAAACCTGCATAAACTATTTTCAAAAAGGAAATTATGCTTTTAATATCAGCGAATTATCGGAACGTTGTGCTTGCATGTCACGCATCAGTCCGAATGCGGCCGTAAAAGCTGCGGTTTTTGAAAACAGTTTGCTCCGCGGGAGCGGCCATTTTATCCCGCCTGGAGGCGGGACGGCGTTGGCAAGGACTTGAAGTATCGTCGACGTCTACACCCTTGCCGCCTTGCATCTTCGGCAAACGCGACACTTGCAGGATTTAGATTTCGTTTGAATATAAACATTCCGCCGGAATAAATCAAGCGGTAAGCACGCGTACGGGAATATACCCCTGATTCCATGGACAGGGGTAAAACACCCTTGACTTTTCAGCGCTGTAAACCTATTGAAAATCCATTATGAAAAGACTTGTCGAGTTTTTGTTTGAAATCGGAATGCTGAAAAAGACCCCTCGTACAGGGTATCAGTTTCTCGGCTCCGGAAAAGAATCCGTGGCTGACCATTCTTTCCGGACTGCGGTGATCGGCTATGTCCTGGCTACGCTCGAACCAGAAGCCGATCAGGGAAAAATTGTCCGGATGTGCCTCTTTCATGATTTTCCGGAAGCGCGCACCGGAGATCATAATTATGTGAATAAAAAGTATGTGCAGGTCGATGAAAAAAGCGCGCTCAAGGATCAGGTTCGAAGTCTTCCTTTTGAAAAAGAGGTTATCTCTCTTGCGGTTGAATTTAACAATGATGATACCCTGGAGGCCAAATTGTCCAGAGACGCAGATCAACTGGATTTGATCCTCGAGCTGAAGGAACAGCTGGATTTTGGAAATCCAAACGCAGAAGACTGGATTTCTTTTGCATTGAAAAGGCTTCAGACAGAACCGGCCCGAAAAATGGCCAGGGAAATCATGACAACCGACTGTACCAGCTGGTGGTTTGATAAACAGACCGACTGGTGGATTAATGGCACGAAAAAACCGAACCAACCGGGATAGGCCACCGGGTACCGGAATGGTTCCTCTGATGAAAGGCTGTCTTGCGGTTTCTCTGATCGCACATGCGGTTCTGCTGGCCGGACTCCAGAAAATGTGCCACTTTGACTGGTTTCATGCACCACTTGAGACGTATCACGTTGAGTTTCTCAGACCAGCGGTAGATCCTTTCGTGGACATGAAAAAACAGCAAAACCAACTGGCGTGGCCTAAAACGGACGAATCCGGTTCCCAAAAGGATCTTGAGGATACCATATCTCTGGAAACAAAAGATAAAAGGTATGCATCTTATGCAAAAATCATCAAGTCCAGGCTGATGCGCGCCTGGGAATATCCACGTGATGCGTGGGAAAATCTGCTCGAGGGGGATGTGCTGGCCCTCTTCAGCCTGGACAGGCAGGGCCACCTGAAGGATGTTTACATCCTGAAATCCTCCCGACATGAAATCCTGGACAGAGAGACAGTACGGACAATCAGAGAGGTGGCCCCATTTCCCCCCTTTCCAGGGTCCGTTACGGTCAGAAAGCTGAATATCAGGGCAAATTTTGCTTACCGTCTTACGGTCACCCGCTAAAGGCCCGTCTCCGGCATGAAAACACAAGGAAAGAAATCTCATGGGTTTTCTTGATGGAATCATTTATAATCTTCGCGGTCTCTGGTTCGGGATTCGAACCCCCAAGCTCCTTTTCTGGGGCCTGGTCCGTTTTGCAATGGTCATTGTCATAACCATTATTTCAGCCACATTCATTCTTTCTTATCATCAGGAAATCCTTGATCTCATCTGGAACAAACCGGAAAGCGTGTGGATCGTCTGGCTGTGGCGCGTCCTGTCATGGCTTCTCTCACTTGTTCTGGTTGGCATATCCGCGGTCATTTCATACCTGCTTTCCCAGATCCTGTTCAGCATCGTGATTATGGATTATATGTCCAGAATAACGGAAAAAATTATGGCAGGGGCTGTCAGGGAACCGGAAAAAATGAAATTGCTGCCGCTCTTTTTCTATCTGATCAAACAGGAAATTCCACGGGCGATTATCCCGGTTTTCGTGTCACTGGTTCTCATACTTGGGGGATTGACCCCTCTTGGCCCGGTCCTGACGATCTTCTCATGCATGATCGCCGCCATATTCCTCGCCTGGGACAACACGGATCTGCTGCCTGCGAGGCAGTTGGTACGATTCAGAAACCGTTTCCGGTTCCTCCTGAAGAATCTTCCGTTCCATCTCGGCTTTGGCCTGTTTTTCCTGATCCCGGGTCTGAACATCCTTTTTCTTTCCTTCGCTCCCGTCGGCGCCACGCTTTATCACCTGGAAAAAAAAGGCGTTCCTCCACTGGAGCCGGATGGCTCAAATCAGTCGAATCCCGTCGGTTGAATCCCGTCATGGATTCCGGGCACAGGACGCCGTGTCTTGACTTATTGGCCCCTATGATTATTTTTTATAAGTTTTGGGACCTTTTGATCCCCGGGATCCGTAGAAACGCAATCTCCCGTTTCATCGGGAGACCGAGGATATTTTGAGGATTAATCGTTTAAGCCAGACCTGTCCGCGTGCCTGCCTGTCCCGACTGGACGGCAAACGGCCACGCCACAGGCAGGCGCTGAGCTGGTGCAAAAACAGGCGTTTTTCAAGGGTCTCATACGGACCCTGATCCTGACGGGATACTTGAGAGGAAAGCATGGCAGGGAAGGATTATTACAAGATCTTGGGTATATCCAAATCGGCTTCTCCGGAGGAAATCAAAAAGGCCTACCGCAAACTGGCACTGAAATATCATCCTGACAAGAACAAGGGCAACAAATCGGCTGAAGCAAAATTCAAAGAAATCAGCGAGGCATATGCCGTCCTGAGCGATCCGGAAAAAAAGAAAAATTATGACATGTTCGGCGCTGAAGGATTCCAGAACCGGTTCAGTCAGGAAGACATCTTCCGTGGTTTTGATTTCAGCAGCATATTCCGTGAGTTCGGATTCGGTGGCGGAGGATGTGGAAGAAGGGGGGGCAACCCTTTCAGCCAGTTTTTTGGAAATATGGGGAGTACCGGCCAGCATCATTATCACACCGGAGGCTCACCTTTTGGTTCTTTCGGCACTTCCTATCAAAGCCACGGCCATGATCTGAAAGGCACGGACCTGGTTTATGAACTCCCTATGACCCTGGAAGAAGTGGCCCGGACAACCGATAAAGTCATTTCGTACCAAGTGGACGGGCGACAGGAAAAGGTGTCGGTCAAGATTCCGGCCGGAATAGCCGATGGACAAAAACTGCGACTGAAGGGCAAAGGCCGGCCCAGCCCTTACGGCGGCCAACCGGGAGATCTTTTAATCCAGGTCCGGATCAAAGACCATCCGCTGTTTCAGAGGAAAGGTCATGACATATATTCAAAACACAAGATCAAATTCTCAGAGGCGGTTCTGGGTACGGAAATAGAGATTCCGACAATTGACCAGAAGCGCCTGAAGCTCAAGATCCCGCCGGGAACCCAAAACAACGCCAAATTCAGGCTGAAGTCCTACGGACTTCCCCGTTCGAACGGGAATGGCAGGGGGGATGCTTATGCGGAAATCACCGTTGCCGTTCCAAGAAAACTGAACAGAAAACAAAAGGCACTGATAAAATCGCTGGCTGAAGCCGGGCTTTGACAAGTATTGCCGTCGAAGCGAAATCCCAGATTGGTATGAAAGCGTTATGCGTCTTTTCAGGCGGCCTGGACAGCATGCTGGCCGTCCAGCTGATCAGGGCCCAGGGCATTGATGTCCTGGCCCTTTTTTTTGAGACTCCTTTTTTCACGTCCCGAAAAGCCGAAGAGTCGGCCTTGTCAATGGGCCTTCCCCTCAAGGTCGTGGATATAACCGAACGTCATCTTGAAATTGTCAAGCATCCAAAACATGGCTATGGCGGCAATATGAATCCGTGCATTGACTGCCATGCACTCATGTTTCGAATTGCGGGCGAATATCTCGACCGGGAAAACGCTGATTTTATCATCACAGGTGAAGTGCTGGGGCAAAGGCCCATGTCCCAGAACAAAAAATCTCTCTCTTTGGTAGCCTCGGAAAGCGGTTGTGAGGGACTGCTCCTGAGGCCTCTGTCCGCCCGCCACCTTCCCCGCACCGTTCCGGAAGAAAAGGGTTGGGTCAACAGAGAACTCCTGGCAGGTCTTCAGGGCCGCTCAAGAAAACCCCAGATGGAAATGGCACGTCAGTTCAACATCGAAAAATATCCATCGCCTGCGGGCGGATGTCTGCTGACGGAAAAGGCCTTTTCACGCCGGCTGAAAGACCTCCTCCGATTCCGAAAAAATCCTGAAGTCAGGGAGATTGAACTTCTGAAACTCGGCAGACATTTCAGAATTTCACCCCATGCCAAACTGATCGCAGGGAGGAACAGGAAAGAAAACCGGAAAATTCTTTCTCATGCCACGCCCGATGACATCATCCTGTCCTATGCGGAAGGCCCCGGGCCCGCGGTTCTGGGGATCGGCGAATTTGATGACAAGTCCATGGAAGTGGCCATGGGTATTGCTGCGGCCTACAGTGATGCGGAAGATGGAACAGAAGCGCTGCTCAAAGTAATCAGGGAAGACTCTGAAAGGCGATGGCACATTCGCTGTCCCGCAAAAAAAACTTTCAGAGGCTATTTGCTGTAAGTCCGGCATCCCGGGACACGGGGGGTCACGCCGGAACCGAATCATCATTTGCGGAAGGTTATGCAGGTGTTAGGTACAAAACAAAGCGGGTGGAGACAACGTCCCACACCCGCTTCTGATATCACAGATTTCGGACACGCCTCCCCGAAACCCTAAAAAATCGCATCAAACCTGCAGTTACTGATACACGTCATACACCGGATGCACTTCTCCTTATTAATAACCGCCACCTCTTTTTTCTTCCAGGTGATCGCACCCACAGGACAGCTTTTAAAGCACACCCCGCATTTCTTGCACTTGTCCGGGTCGACTTCAAATTCAAGAAGCGCGGGACAAGCCTTGGCCGGACATCGTTTCTCA
Source organism: uncultured Desulfobacteraceae bacterium (assembly GCA_964438065.1). GTDB lineage: Bacteria > Desulfobacterota > DSM-4660 > Desulfatiglandales > Desulfatiglandaceae > CAYTJI01. Next base: position 10,003 of record CAYTJI010000030.1, read on the forward strand.
TAGATATGGGCTTCATATTCATCCCGGAACCTGCTGATTGTTGAAAGCACCGGGTTGGGCCCTGTCTGTCCGAGGCCGCAGAGTGCGCTGTCCTTGATGATTGTACTGAGCTCTTCAAGCAATTCGATATCGCCGTGTTTTCCTTTTCCCTGGGTAATCCTTTCAAGGATCTCGAGCATCCTCTTGGTGCCCTCACGGCAAGGCGTACATTTACCGCATGATTCATCCTTGATAAAATCCATGAAAAAACGCGCCATATCCACCATGCACGTGCGTTCGTCCATGACGATCATGCCACCGGAACCCATAATAGCGCCTACTTTCGCAATATTGGCAAAATCAACAGGTGTATCCAGAAAAGCTTCCGGCACACACCCACCGGACGGCCCGCCCAGTTGCACGGCCTTGAATTTTCTCTTGCCGGGGATCCCTCCCCCGATATCAAATATGATGGTTCTCAGCGTTGTTCCCATGGGGACTTCAACCAGTCCGATATTCTTGACCTTTCCCGTGAGAGCAAATACCTTGGTCCCTTTTGTGTCGTCTGTGCCGAAACCGGCATACCAGTCCCCGCCGTTCCGGATGATCCTCGGCACATTCGCATAGGTCTCCACGTTATTCAGGACGGACGGCTTTTTCCATAATCCCTGATGGGCCGGAAAAGGAGGCCGGGGCCTTGGCATACCCC
>CAYTJI010000031.1:0-5784 GCA_964438065.1 uncultured Desulfobacteraceae bacterium
ATATTAAAAGCATAACTTCCTTTTTGAAAATAGTTTATGCAGGTTTTAGGTATCATTCAATCCCGGCTGTATCCCGGGATGTCACCGGAAACATTCCCCCATGACCGGGAACAATGTAATCCGCGATTCGCAGGATCCTTTTCCGGCTCTCGTTGAACCCTGCGACATCCACAATGAGGGGATCCGGCTGCCTGTCGAAATTCGTCCAGCTTTTGTCCGGAAACGCATCTCCGGCCACAACAACCCTTCCCGCGGGGCTACGCACAGCTACGGATATCATGTCCTCCGCATGACCCGGCGTCGGGATGATCTCAATGTCCTCATCGATCAGGCCCATTCCCAGCATTTGCGACCTCTCCAGGGTCCCGTCTGCGGGAAAGTGCACCTGGCCCGGATATTCACCACCCCTGAACTTGCAGAACACCTTCGCCCGCCTGAACAAATGGGTGTTCACGATATGATCCAGGTCCAGATGAGTCAGAATCACCACGTCGATATCATCCGGCGTGAGCGCGTGCCCGGCAAGCCCCCGGATCAGCGGAACCTCGTCTGGAAAAGACCCGGTATCCACGAGTATCCGGTGTTCACGAGTCAGAACCAGTGTAACCGTCGAACCGATGCTGTATCTTCCGTTTTCATTCCTGGCCATATGGCCTTCGATCAGGACCTTTACTTTCGCCATTCGTATTCTCTCTGACAATTAACACGGAAATGCCGTTCCCGTGATTTTTCCTAGATATCTTTCAAAAGCCGGTTGGCCGGGGATGCTTCAATGGCATCCCAGAACTGCTTCAGGCAGTCCGACAGGGTATCCAACTCCCTGGTTTGGGCCACCGGGATGTTGGCGGTTCCCTTCCGCTCCAGCGCTTTGATCACCGATGTGATGGAAAGCTGATGGATGTCCCGGGCCGGCTGATAGGCCTTTTCCTGTTCTTCCTCATTCCGGGCCGCTGAAATAACCCCGCTGTCGGAAAGATCGTGCAGGATCTCCCGAACGAGGCGGATCGGAAGTTCGAGAACATTGGATATGCGCGACGCGGTGAACGGCGGCTCGCCCCGGAAAAATGCCCGGACCAGCAGATGGGCGACCCGAAGGCAGAGCAACCGCTTGAATGCGGCGCTGATTCCCTGACAGTCTTCCGCGAATTCATAGTTGTCCACGCTTTGAATCGCGAACGAAATCTCGGCGCCGAAAAGCACTATCAGCCAGCTGACCTGCAGCCACACGAGGAAGAGAGGCAATGCGGCAAAACTTCCGTAAATCGCGTTGTATTTGGCGATGCCGACCTGGAAATTGATGTACCCCCACTGGACGATGACATAGGTCACGCCCGCGATCATCCCGGCGATAGCGCCGGACCGGAAATTCACTTTGGTGTTCGGCATCACCATGTAAATAAGGGTCATGAGAACCCCGATCAGACAGTATGGAATCATCTTCAGCGCCCGAATGATAAACGGGCTGACCACCCATAACATGGGTATCCCTTCCGCTATGTGGGTCACCTGCGTTTTGATGAATATCGTGACGCTGCTCGAGGCCACGATGAACACCGGTCCGATCAGCATGATGGAAAGATAGTCACTGAATTTTCTCACAGGGCTTCTGGCTTTCCGGATTTGCCAGATGTCATTGAATGAACTTTCTATCTGTCCCAGCAGCTTGATCACCAGCCAGAACAGCAGCACCACACCGACGCCGGCGACCATGCCTCCGCGGGTGTTGTCCAGAAGCGCTTTCGCGAAATCCATCACTTTCGTGAGCACGGCTTCCTGACCCGGGAACCGTTCGAGGAGTTGGTTCTGCAGGAGCTTTTCAAAACCAAAGCCCTTGGCAATCCCGAAACCCATGGCCACCACGGGGACGATGGAAAGCAGCGAATACAGGGTGAGCGCGGATGCCCGCAGCATGCAGTTGTCTTCGTTAAACCCACGTATGGCCAGAAGGATGACCCGCAACGGTTTGATCAGGGCGGATTTCTTTCGCGGAAGATCCTTCAGACTGATCCTCCAGATATCCGTCTTCACAAATTCGAGCGCTCCCGTCAGAACTGTCCGAAAATTTTTTTTCATTAAAATCTCCCTGCATGGCCGCATCCCGAAGCGTCCGGGCCGGGCCGGCGTTTCTGTAATGTCACGGCCGCGGCAGACCCGGAATACTTCTGAACCATTTCTCAGTCCGCCCCATGATTCCCGGTCTGGGACCGCTCCTCCGAACCGGCCCCTCCAAAGAAGCCCTCCAGCAGGCTTTTGACATTTTTTTCCACAGACTTCATCTCTTCTTTTTCAAATATCCTTCTGAATTTCTTTGATTTAAATACTTTTTCTTCAAGCTTCTCTTGGGCAAGTCCCCGGAGGTCCGGCCGGAATTGCGGAGACGACAGACTGCCGGTAACCAGCACCGGGACCGTCACTTCGGAACGTTTCATCTTTTCCGTGTCTTTTTTCCGCGTCGTCACGAAAGTCGATTCAATACGCAGGTCCACGGTCCGGGTCAGGAGGTTGATTCTTCCGTGGGTATGAAAACGGAAAAGCGGCGAGAGCATGGTCGTGTTGTCTGTATAAATGATGCCGTTTTTCATGTCAAACGGCGACTCGAACCGGCTGAATTCAGTACGCCGCCTCGCCCCTTTACCACCGGAAAACCCGTACGCCCCGTCCGTATTGCGAACCATTGCCGTCAGATCAATCCCTTTCACGGCCCCGTCCGTGATCCGGACACTTCCGCCACCTTTCAGGCTCTTTTCTATTCCTTTGATGTCGTCCCCGACAAAAGAAAACCGCAGGTCCGCATTCAATTTTCCCTCCAGAAAATCCTTTTTCAGCAGGGCGGACAACAGGGGTTGGACACGGATACCCTCAGCCTCGAACCTCACATCGCCCCGGGGCACATCCTTTTTCACATTCAGGCTGCCCCGGGCGGTCAGTTTACCGTCAGAGAGTTTCAGGTTGAGAGGTTCCACTCTGAAAAGACCGTTTTTTCCCGTAACCCGGCAATCGACGTCCTGCATCCACACATCGGAAACCCTGAGTTTTCCCACCCGGAGGGCGCCATCCAGGACAAGACGACGCAGCGGGCTGTAATCGGTCTTGATCCCCTGGTGAACCGGAGAACCGGCGCCGGCAGATTCCCTGCCCGTGTCCCCTCGATTATCCGGCGGCAGATACCGGTCCAGGTCCATCCGGTCCACATCCATGTCGAATGTCACATTCGGTCCGGAAAATTCCTCGGCCCTGCAGGAAAATTTTACATGGGTTTCATCCATGCCGAAACGGCCGTCAGACACTGACAGATAATCGGGGGACCCTTTGAGATTCGCGTGGAGCGTTACGCGGTTCAGAACCCCGGGATCCGCCGGGGTCACCGGCAAATCCAGGCCGGCCGCCTTCATGAGTTTTCGGGGAGAAAACGACGGAATGTCAACGGAAAGGCGATACCGGGGACGGGAAAGCGGATCCGTGACCGTGCCCTTCAGGTCTATCTTCAGTTGACCGAACGCATGCATGGAAATGTCCAGGGGAATCTCGCCCCGGCCCGGATTTGTCCCCAACGGACCAACTGACCCGGTAAAACCAAACGGCTTTCCATCTACACTCGCCGAAAAAACAACGGGAACCGGATGCGCCAGAGAGACATCACGGAGTTCCAGACGGATATCAGAAACCTGAACACGGCTGCCGGTTGTCTGATCCGTCCATGTCAGGGCCCCGTCCTCAACAATCAGTTCATCGGCGGAAACAGCGTTCACGGGGAAAACGCCGGTCTCCCCCTGAGGTTCAGCGGCTCTACCCGCCCCGGCAGGAAACCTTTTCCCGATCATCTCCCAGTTTGCCATACCCCGTGTATTCCTTTCGAGAACCACTTGGGGCCCTTTCAGGATGAAGCGCCTGACCTGGATATCCCTGAACCGGCTCATCACCAGGGGAAGAAATTTCACTTCAACCTCGAAAGAAGACACCCGCACCATATCGTCTCCGGAAAACCCGGACGGATTTCCCAGCCGGACGTCACTGACAGCAATGGCGGTCCATGGAAAAATGGACAGACGCATGTCTCCACCCAGTTCAAAAGGACACCCGGTGGCCTGTGAGATCATACGTTCGATCCGGGGCTTGAATCTCCGCACATCCACGAGCCCGGGGACAATCAGTACCACCGCAACCGAGGCCAGGATCATGGCAACGGCCAGGATGATCACCCATTTTAAACCTCTCTTCATGGCAGGCTCCCTTTCAACGCGTCATTGGCGTGATACTAGCATGCCGCAGCCCGACTTGCCAGAAAAAACGGGCCCTGATCTGCGCGTCCAACCCCGGCACGGGATTCCGGAAAGTCCGGAGATGGGAATTTGGCAACAGGTCCCCGGGTGAGCTCGTGCCCATCCATAAATGACATTCGGGCACGTACAGGCAGGCACCGGTGACACGCCGCCGACTTTCCACGGGTTGAAACCCGCACACCCCGCATCTTTCAATAGCCTCCGCCTGCCGTGAGTCAATTCTTTGACGGATCCGGTTTTTTCCAGAGACCTTTGAAAAATGACCGATTTTATGTCCAGTCAATGACCCCCCTAACGGGGGGCATTGACTTATTCCCACAAAGACCTCGGCACGGTTTTTGCTTATTTCCTTCCCGGAACATATTCCCCGTTCGTGTTCACTCGTGAACGCCCGCTTTTCCAGGGATTCCCGCGAAGAGAGCCGGACCGGAGGTGCAGGTTTGCCGGTGCCACGCACGGACCGGTCACCTGCAGAAATGTCAGTAACGGCTTCAGCAAAAGAGATCTCGTTCAGGAGAGTCAGACAAATGCCAGAATCGCCAGTCTCCGATATCGCATCCGTGATTGAATCCTCAATCACGGATTATTTCCGTACGGAACTTTCCATGGACCTGGAAATCTCCGGAAAAGACGACACTATTTTCGAGGATAACGACCGGATTATCGCTGCGGTACAGTTCTCCGGCGCGTACACAGGCAAATTCAGCATGCATGTGAGTCAGTCCCTGTCCTCCCGGCTCGCAGCGGCCATGCTGGAAGCGCCGCAGGAGGAGGTCTCCGATGAGGACGTGCGGGATGCTGTGGCCGGCATGTGTAGCGCTGTCTGCGATCAATTGAGATCCCGCCTGGTTGACTCCGGCCTGCCCTGCGAATGTTCCCGGCCGACAACTGTCACCCCCGACCGGTATGGAGATCCAGACAGTGATCCGGGGCGGGCAACAATGCTGAGTTTCCACCATGAAGGAAGTCCGCTCGTTGCTGTAATCGCCCTCAATCCCGCTGAAGAAGACCCCGAATTTTCCGGGACCGACAGACCGGAGGAACGTCTCGAAGGCGATCCCCTCCCGGCGGCTGCCCACACCACCGATGAAGAAAAATCTGATAAAAAAAATAAACAGGGGGAACAAACCGTCGGGACTGATCCGGTGGACGAGGAATCAAAGATTGAATTTATTCTTGATATTCCACTCGAAATCGTGGTTGAACTAGGCAGGAACAGAATGAAGATCAGCGATCTCTATCGAATCGGTCCCGGTTCCGTGGTCGAATTTTCCAATCTCGCCGGAGACCCGCTCGATATCCTGGTGAACGGGACGTTAATCGCCAGGGGTGAGGTCATGGTGCAGGGGGAAAAGTACGGCATTCGGATTGTTGACATCCTGAGTCGTTCGGAGAGGATCCGCGGTGTGTTTTGAACAACGCCCGGGATCTCCGGAAATCCGGGTCACCCCGAATATGCGTGGCAGCATGGGCGCGGATGTACGACAATACTTCAAGTCCTTGC
>CAYTJI010000031.1:5884-10483 GCA_964438065.1 uncultured Desulfobacteraceae bacterium
AAAACAGGTTATGCAGGTTTTAGGTGCAAAAGATTTCCGCTTCAAGGAGGGGCGGAAAATGCAAAGACCGGACCTCCGGAAAAATCCATTCGTGAAGGACAAACACAGACCCGAAGTCTTTGTCGGTGCCGGAAAAGGCCCGTACGAAAACACCCGGAGCGCCCTTCGTCATATTGATCTTTCCCCGGCACGGAACAAACGGGTCCTTTTGAAACCGAATGCCGGGCACCTGGCCCGTGCCGGAGAGGCCGTTACAACAGATCCCCGGGTTGTTGCCGCGGTTATTGACACCTTTCGGGATGCGGGCGCGGATATTGCCATCGGGGAAAGCCCCATTGTCGGCGTCAACACGCAGGAGGCCTTTGAAACCTGCGGCATCGCGCAAATCGCCCGTCAGCGGGGCTGCCCGCTCATCGACATGAATGAACGGCCGGCCGTTGATATCGCGGTCCCGGAAGGTATCGCCGTCAAAACCCTCAAGGTGTGTCCGGAGGTCCTGGAATACGACCTGATTATCTCCATACCGGTTATGAAAATGCACATGCACACCGGCGTCACCCTGTCGATCAAAAATATGAAGGGATGCCTTTGGAGACGCAGCAAGGTCAAATTTCACATGCTTTCGCCTGTTGAGGGGTATCGGGAGAAGCCGATCAACCTGGCCATCTCCGACATGGCAGGGGTGCTGCGGCCTCATCTCGCTGTCATTGACGGCACCGTGGGCATGCAGGGACTGGGTCCAAGTGCCGGGGAACCCAGGCCTCTGGGCGTCATCGTGGTAGGCTGCGACCCTTTTGCCGCGGATGCGGTCGCCTGCCGGCTCATGGGCACGGACGCAAAAGATATCCCGCATTTGTCCATCGGCGCACAACGCGGTTACGGGATCATTGATCTCGGAAAGATCCGCATTCACCCCGGTGACTGGGAAAACCGGGCGCTTGAGTTTGACCCCCCGCCGAAAAATCTTTCCATTGATTTTCCACGGGTACGGATCCTGGACGACAACTCCTGCAGCGCGTGTCAGTCCACGTTGCTGCTTCTTCTCAAACGCCACGGCGAACAGCTGTTCCGGTATTTTCCGGAAGGCCACATCCTGAACATCGCCATCGGCAAGGGCCATCATGACCTGCCGCCGGGAACGCTCTGCATCGGAAACTGCACGGTCCGCCACCGGGACCGGGGGATATTCGTGAAAGGGTGTCCCCCCGTGGGGAGCGAGATTCTCAATACCGTGTCCACCACGCGCAGGGAGCGGCCATAGGGTCTGTGGCAGGTCATGCCGGGGCGCGGCCGTGGATCATGGCAGACGCATATTTTTCAGAATATCCCTTGAAATAACCAGTCGCTGGATCTCGGAGGTCCCTTCATAGATGGTGAAAACCCTGGCGTCCCGGTAAAACCGTTCCACGTCATAGTCCTTCGTGTATCCATAGCCTTCGTGTATCTCCATTGCCTTTCCGGTAACCCGGTTGACCATCTCCGAGGCGAAAAGTTTGGCCATGGATGCCTGAGAGGTGTAGGTCTCCCCACGGTCCTTTTTGGCCGCCGCCGCAAACATGAGATGCCGGGAGGCCTCTATTTCCGTTGCCATGTCTGCGATCATCCACCTCAGGGGCTGCAGCTGGGAGATCGGCCTGCCGAACTGAATCCTCCCGGTGGCATATTTTACCGCGGCGTCAAACGCGGCCTGGGCAACGCCTATGGACTGGGCCGCGATGCCGATCCGTCCACTGTCCAGGGCCTTCATCGCGATGATAAACCCGTCTTCGTCACTTCCCAGCACCTGATCTGCGGAGATACGGCAGTTTTCAAAGATCAGATCCGTTGTGTCCGAGGCACGCAGCCCCAGCTTGTTCTCCACGGGACCCACAGTCAGTCCGGGAATCCCCTTTTCCACAATGAACACACCGAGGCCCCTGTGTCCCTTGTCCTCCCCGGTTTTTGCCGTGACAATGACCACCCCGGAATTTCTTCCGGATGTAATGAAGCGCTTGACACCGTTGATTACATAGTCATCCCCGTCCCGAACCGCCGTGACGGCCTGTTTGATCGCGTCGGAGCCGCCTTCGGGTTCGGTCAGGGCAAAAGCGCCGATAACCTTTCCCTCGGCAAGAGGCTTCAGATATCTCTGCTTCTGCTGTTCGGTTCCGAACCGGTAAATGCTATCACAAACAAGGGAATTCTGGACAGACATGATAATGGCAGTCGAAGCGCATGCATAGGCGATTTCCACCAGCGCGAGGGTATAGCTGACCATGTCCGCGCTGGACCCGCTGTATTCAAACGGGATCATCATCCCCATCAGTCCCAGTTCTCCCATCTCCCTCAGAATATCGGCGGGAAACTCCTTTTTCCGATCCCGTTCGGCAGCATTTGCAGCCACGACATTCCTGGAGAACTGCCGGACCATGGTCTGAATCATGCGTTGTTCACCGGTAAGATCAAAGCTCATCCTCAGTCCTTTCTCACGGCACATACAAAACGACAAGAAGCCTGGCCGTTTTATCACTCAGATTTCTTAAATTATGTCGGATTCCCGAGTTAAAGGCAAGGGAGTCCCCCTGTTCAAGGATATTCACGTTATCTCCGACAACGACCTCGACCTTGCCCGAGAGCACATAAACAAATTCTTCACCTTCATGCTGATAGCCGACCCCGCTGTGATCCTGCATCGGATCAATGGTAACCAGAAAGGCCTTCAGATGTTTTCTTTCCACCCCGGGAGTCAGGGTCTCATAGGCGTAATTGTCCGTCCGTTTGCTGGTGGCGGTAATTCGATTGGTCAGGTTCTCCTGTTCTCTCAGAAAAAGCGCGGAATCAATGTCCAGTGCCCTTGCGATCTGCAGGATGGTCCCCACAGGCGGTATTGCGCGGTCCGACTCAATCTTTTTCAGGTATTCCGTGGAAAAACCCGTCTCATTGGCCAAAAAATCCAGTGAGATATTTTTTTCCATCCTCGCGTTTCGGATCTTGGCCCCCACGGAAACCAAGTCTTTTGAATTTTTCCCGGCCATGATATCTCCTTCAGGTTCGCACGAAAACAGATACTTTCCGTACACGGGTTTGATTGAACAGTCAAACGGAATATTGTCGGAATTTTTCCAGGTTTGTCAAGTCGGCGAGCGGTGGAAATCCCCCTGAAATCTCTTTTGCGGCGGGATCCTGCGGGGCGCCGGACGGCCGTCCCCGGGATCCCGTGCCAACCGTTCACGACATGTTCGGGAACCGCTTGATTTTTAAACAGACGTTTAATATATCTGTTTTATACAAATGTTTTTCAGGAGACATTCATGGTCGGCAAAAACACCCACGACATGACCAAAGACCGGATTCTCAACACGGCGGAAATGCTCTTCGCCCAGAAAGGCTTTCACGGTGTCACGGTCCGGGAAATCACCAAAGCCGCTGATTGCAACCTGGCCGCGGTGAATTACCACTTTGGAAACAAATGGAACCTGTATCTTGCCGTATTCCGTCACAGGTGGCTGCCACGGGCTCAGCGCGTGCGCGAAAGCGTCCTGAAAAACATTGAAAAACACGATCCCCCGGCACGAACGGATATCGTCCGGGCACTGTCTCAGGCCTTCCTGGAAGGCCCCCTTGCCGATGAAGAACAGGTCCGGCACGCACTGCTGATCATCAGGGAGCTTGCCAAACCCACAGAGGCATTTGACCTGGTCGCCGAACAGGCCCTGAGACCGCTGTTCCGGCTCATCGCCGATTATCTCAGACCCCTGATGCCGGCCGAACAGGGAGAAACCCGTTTAAATCTGACGATTTTCAGTATCTTCGCCCTAATCACTTATTTCAATCTGGCCCGGGCGGCCGTGACCCATATGACCGGCCAGGAATATGACCAGGATTTCAAAACACTGATTGTGGACCACATCACCGGTTTTTCTCTCCACGGACTGGGCCCGGACAGAGACGGAAAATGACCGTGAAACGTATTTTTCTTTTACTGATCATCCTGACCGTCCTTCCGGCGGCAACAGGATGTCTGAAAATGGGGAAAGATTACCAAAGGCCCGAACTCGGCATTTCGACGCCAACGGCCTATCAGCATGCGGGAAAAGGGGAAAAACCGGTCCCCGTGAAACGTCCCTGGTGGCATATTTTTAACAGCCCGGAGATCAACCGACTCGCGGATCGTGTTCTAACATACAATCTGGACATAAAAAAAGCAACCGCCCGCGTTCTTGAGATGCAATCCCGGTTCGTGCAAACCCGCGCGGACCGTTTCCCGTCCCTGGATTTCACCGCCGAGACGCAAAGTCAGAGCAGACCGATCGTGGGCATCATTCCGGGCAGGACGTTCTCCGTAAGAACCGATATCCACACCCTTTCCCTGCCCGCATCCTTTGAGCTGGACCTGTGGGGAAAACTGGCCCGGGCCGAAGAAGCGGCGCGGGCGGACCTCCTGCAGGCGAGGGAAAACCGCGAAACCATCCTTCAGTCAGTAGTCGCGGAGGCGATCAGTCTGTATCTCCAGGCGGAATCCTGTCAAAGGCGTATCCAGGTCACGGAACAGACCATTGACAGCTTCCGCAGGAGTCTTTCCCTGGTCAGCCATCGGTATGAGCGGGGTCTGGCTTCCCT
>CAYTJI010000032.1:0-10479 GCA_964438065.1 uncultured Desulfobacteraceae bacterium
ACCTGCCTGCTGCAGGCAGGTCTTCGGCAAACTCGACGCTTGCAGGATTTAGGTACAATTCATGTAACGCTTTTTTCTGTCCACGGGGGCGATGATGAAGACTACCTGGGAAGAGGTCAAATCCCGAATCAAATCTGTTTTGCCACAAAATACATTCTCTCTCTGGATTAATCCGATTACCTTTCTGGGAAAGGAAGAAAAAGCAATTGTTCTCGGCTGCCCAAACAAATTTTCTCTTAATTGGGTTGAGGAGAACTACCTGGGACTGATCCGGGATGAGTTTTGCAGGGATGGGGCCCGTGGTAGGGATATTATTCTTAAGGTCGGCCCTCCCAAGAAGAAACCACGCCGGAGTCATCATCCGGAACAATTATGTCTTCCCAATATGCCGATACGTCGTGAAAGGCACGGCGGAATCCGGCTCAACTCTGATTTTACCTTCAACCGGTTTGTCGTCGGGCCCAGCAACGAGTTCGCCTTTTCTGCATCCAAGGCCCTTTCACAAACCGGCACGTGGACTTACAATTCATTGTTGATGCTCGCAAACACCGGTTTGGGCAAAAGCCATCTTTCACAGGCTATCGGTCATGCGATTCTCCAGCAGGACCCGGAGACGCGGGTCATTTATGTCACGGCAGAGGATTTTGCCAATGATATGGTTTCCTCTCTTAATAGCAGGAATATCGAATCCTTCAAGAACAAGTACCGGAGGTCCTGCGATGTCCTCCTTCTTGAGGAAGTCCATTTTCTGAGCGGAAAGGAAAAGATCCAGGCTGAACTGGGTTACACCCTGGATGCCCTGGCCAATGACAATAAGAAACTTATTTTTACCAGTTCCCTGCCGCCTAAGGATATCCCCCGTATCTCCAGTGAATTACGTTCCCGTTTGACCTCGGGCCTTGTAACGAGGATTGATGGTCCGGACTATGAGACCCGGGTCAATATTATTGCGAGAAAGGCCTCGGAATATCAGATTGCCCTGTCAAAAGAGATTATCCATTTTCTCGCAAGTCGTCTGACCAGGGATGTCCGTCAGATGGAAAGTGCCATTAAATGCCTGAAGGCCAAATCCGAATTCCTCAAGGCTGCGATCGAACTGGATCTGGCAAAGGAGGTGATCTCCTGCCTCGCTTCATCTGAAAAACACATCCGTTCGGAAGATATCAGCAACCTTGTCTCGAGATATTACAAGGTCAGCCCTGAAATGCTGAAATCCAAATCCAGGAAAAAAATTCATGCATATCCCAGAGAAATTTACGCCTATTTGTGCCGACACCATACCCACGAGTCCCTTGAGAGCATCGGCAGAACCATCAATCGAAGTCACTCAACGGTTGTGTATGCCTCTGAAGTCGTGGAGCGTAAGCTGCGGACGGATGTCAATCTGCGGCATCAGATTGAATTCCTGAGCAAGAAGATCAAAGAAATGAAGAAATAATGTTAAGACGAAAAGTTTTTTTAAAAAAAATGGTTGTCTGGTGTTTGATTGTTTCCATGGGAGGGATTTCTGCTTGCGTGATATTTTTTTCCTGCGTATCCGTGTGGGTCGGACTTGTGCATCTGTCCAGGGAAGGTTTCTGGGCACCTGTCCTGGCCGGTTTGTTTCTGTTGGGTGTGACTTCGTTTTTTTTCGTCCGTACCGTAAAGTCGCTGGTCTCGTATTTAAGTGATAAAGACATGTTTGTTGGATGATTTTTCCCGACCTGAAAAGGAATCTTCCTTGCCCGCTAGAAAAACAACCGGGCCATGTGTCGATTTGTGTGTTTGTCTGATATTATCCAGGAGGAAGGAAACATGGAGGAAATACAGGATTATTTTTTATGTGAGAACTGTGCAAATAAGGATTTTAAGCTTGTTTACAATTTTTCTCTTCGTTTTCACGGAGTTAATTTTTCTGACGATCTGATATATGACAAGCTGATTGAAGAAATATATCACTGCACCAAGTGTGATAAGGTATATACCCGGAAACAGATAGAAGAGCGGCTTTCTGAACTTAAGCGGAGGCGCAAGGGCAAGCGGGTGGTGTCTCAGTAGTGCCCATCCATAAATGAAATTCGGATAATTACCCCGGTATTCGAAGGCCGAATCTCCCGGATAATCTTTCTGATCCGGTTTTTCTTGTTCAGATTCTGTATGAGTCGGGACACCCCTAACCCATGGGCATCGACATGAGTTACCTTCCAGGAAGAGAGATATGGGAAGTCAGCCGGGCCCTTGTTTCAGCTCGTGGCTCCTTGGATATCTGAACCATGATCTGCCGCCCTTCGCGGAGAAGATCATCTATCGCGGACGCGCTGCCGTCAAATCGGGAAGGCTGGTGTATTTCCGGGCCGGTGGAAGCGTCCTCGTGGGCGGTTGAATCACCGATGGTTTCATTTTCGACATATTTCTTACGTCTGAAATGTAAAGAAAAGCCGCCCGCTCAAGACCGATATCTACAAATGCCGCCTGCATGCCGGGAAGGACCCGGGTTTTCATACGATCTGGCATTGATAACCCGTTTTCCGGACATGCGGACGAATCACGACAGTATCTGCTTGGTTTTGAGTATGGTGATGGTTGTATCTCTTAACTCGTCTGGCGGAAAGATCCCTCTCACAATTTCTTCAGGTTTCAGGTTCGGGCCTTCCGAATGTCTGATAACAAGCATCAGTTGATTTTTTGAAATCATCCGGATTGACTTCACCAGATTCCTGGCGTCAATTTCATGCTCGCCTTTTTTTGTTTTTTTGATAAGCGGAAAATGGTCTGATTGCATAAATCCGTCCAGGTGTTGTTTATTTAATACAGCGCCTTTCAATGTGACGACAAAAGAACTTTCCTTCAACTTTGCTTTTTTACCCCTTCGGATTTTATGGACGGAGACGATGTTCACACCGGAAGGGAGCTGATGACTGATTTTTTGTTTCACATCCATGGGGTTGTCTGCCTCAACCAGGTCGAAATCGAGCGTTTCCTGCAGGCTTTCCGTTCCTACAGGTAACGCACAGACATACGATAAACGAGGCATGGGATGGAACCCCGCCGAATAGGCGAGAGACAAGCCGGCTCTTCTGAATGCCCGGATGAAAAGCCGGGTAAGCTCCAAGTGACTGAGATATTTCGCATGGGCTCGTTTTTCAAAGGTCAATCGGTATCTTTGCGGAGAAACGGCGGCGGGTGGGGTTGACACAGGTGCTTCGGTTATTGGCTGGATGATTGAATCTCCAAAAAGGACGGGATCTACAGCATCGTGGTCACAGACTCCGCATTCCAGACATTTTTTTCTGCAGTCGGGTGTTGGTCTGGATTTTTTCGCCCGTTCCCATTCATTTTTGAGAAAATCTCCCGTGACGCCCGAATGGATATGATCCCAGGGCAGGACATCACCCGGGTCCCGTTCACGGTGGAGGTAATCCCGTGCATCAAGACCGCAATGTCTGAGTGCGTTCTCCCAGACACTCATCCTGAATTGCTCACCCCAGGCATCAAATCTGGCTCCGAGTTTCCAGGCTTCTGCAATGGCCCGGCTTAATTTTCTGTCCCCTCTTGAGAGAATTCCTTCCAGCCAGCTCAGTTCCGGAGAATTCCATTTGACATGTATTCGGGTGTCACGAAGCCCGTCACGGATCATTTGTATGCGTTTTCGGCTTTCCTCAATGGAAATTTGCCTGACCCACATAAAGGGGGTATGCGACTTGGGGACGAATGTGGAAAGACTGATATTTAACCTGTTTTTGCCGCCTCGTCTACCGGCACATTCCGCGACTCGTTTGGCCAGGCCAATGATATCCAGGATGTCCTCTGTTTCTTCAAACGGAAGACCGACCATAAAATAGAGTTTTATCAGATTCCACCCGGATGTATAGACCATGCGGGCCATTTCCAGGATGTCCTCCTGTGTCAGCCCTTTGTTAATGATTTTTCTGAGTCGCTCGGTACCTGCCTCCACGGCCAGCGTAAAACCCGTTTTCCTCACTCTCTTTATCTGCTCGATCATCTGTGGACTCAGGCTGTTGATTCTGAGAGAGGGAAGGCTGATGGCGACTTTTTCCCGGGCCTGTTTATCCATCAGTGCCTGGATAAGGTTTTCAATGCTGCTGTAATCACCGGTGCTCAGGGAGAGCAGGGAAAGGTCTTCATAGCCGGTCAGTTTCAGCGCGGTCCGGGCCTTTTCAAGGATGGAAGCAGGACTTCGCTCCCTTACGGGACGATAGATCATGCCCGCCTGGCAGAATCGGCATCCCCTTGTACAGCCGCGCGAAATTTCCAGGGCCAGACGGTCATGTACCAGCTCCGTGAAAGGGACAACCTGCTTCAGCGGGTATGGATATTCGTCAATATCCGGGATTATGGCCTTTGAAACAAACGGGTAATCCGGAAGCTTGGGTTCGATCGCTGCAACGGCTCCATCCGGTCCATAGTGGATATGGAAGAAGCCGGGGATATATACGCCGGGAATGCGGCGGAGGTGATCAAGGAGTTCTTCCCTGTCACGGATATGACCCCGCTTCTGCTCGCGTACAGCCCGGCAAATGCGGGTCGCTGCTTCCTCGCCGTCTCCAATGACAATCGCATCAAAGAAATCGGCGACCGGTTCAGGATTAAAGCATGCGGGTCCTCCTGCAATGACGAGCGGGTCTTTTTCACGCCTTTCTGCCGCGAGCAGTGGGATGCCCGACAGATCGAGGATCGTCAGTACATTTGTGTAGCAAAGCTCATGCTGCAGGCTGAAACCGATGATATCAAAATCAATAAGAGGTCGGCCGGTTTCCAGGGTGCAGATGTGTATCCCCCGTTGTTTCAGTTGTTTTTCCAGGTCGATCCAGGGGGAGAAAACCCTCTCAGCACTCAACCACGGATGAATGTTAAAGAGATGGTAGAGGATCTTGAGACCCAGGTGGGACATCCCAACTTCATAGACATCAGGGAATGCGAGGGCAACAGAGACTTCTATATCCGCCGGATCTTTTTTCTCCGCATTGAATTCGTTTCCAATATAGCGACTCGGCCGTCTGATAGTCGAAAACCAGGCCTGATTCAGTATGGACATAAGAAAAGCCTGAGCGGAACAGATGTATCTCCTTTGATGTCTCCCGGGATGCAGGCATGATTCTGACACAGCCGCTGGAGACAGAGGATGAAAGAATACTCGCTATCCTGTCATATGCCGGCGGGAATTACAATAGCTGATTGGTGGGAAATTTATGATATATGCTCATGAAAAGCATGGTGTGCTTCAGTGACGGCAAAATGGACATGAAAGAGCAGACAGGAGCCTTTGCCCAGCGGCCGGATAATTTTTCCCCCGCGCGGGTGTTTTCCCTCCATCCCCGGGATTTGGACAGGTTGGAGAGCGGATCAGGGTGAATGAATATGTGCATCTTCAGATCGGGCAGAGATATCTGCGGGCGGTTTGCTCAGGGGACCGTTCGGGTTTCAGCGCTGTGCGCGACAGTGGCTTTACGGTCAAGACACCATTTACGTGATGGTCATGAATCGTGCATACCCCCTGTTACATATTCGCCGCGGCCTGGAAAATGGGCAGGTACATGGCTATTACAATCCCGCCGATACTTCCTCCGAGGAAGACCATCAACAGAGGTTCCAGCATGGATGTCAGTGAGGCTACGGCCACATCGACTTCTTCGTCATAAAATTCGGCGATTTTGTCAAGCATGGCGTCAAGCGCCCCGGTTGCTTCGCCTACGGCAATCATCTGTGTGACCATATTGGGAAAGATATCGTTCTGCGAAAGCGGTTCCGCCATGGTTTGGCCTTCAGATACGTCCGATCGCACGTCGAGGACGACTTCTTCAAGGATTACATTTCCGGAAGTTTTGGCGCATATTTCCAGGGCGTCCAGGATCGGAACCCCGCTGCTGATCATTGTTCCCAGCGTCCGGGTAAATCTGGCAACAGCCACTTTTTTGAGCAGAATCCCGAATACCGGGAGTTTCAGGGCGAGGGCATCGGTAAACCGTCTGCCGAAAGCAGATTTCCTGAACTGTTTGAAGCCGATAACAAAAAGAACTATACCGGCCAGGATATGAAGGATATACTTGACAGTGAAATCACTGAGGTTCACCACGAACTGGGTGGGGGCGGGCAGCGCATTGCCGCCGCTTGCGAACATATCCTGGAAAACGGGTATCACGAAAATCATAATGACGGCGAGAACGACCGCTGCGATGACCATGACCACAATCGGATACGTCAGGGCACCTTTGATCTGGGCCTTGAGTTTTTCCGCTTTCTCGATATAGATGGCAAGGCGCTGTAAAATAATATCCAGGATGCCCCCGACTTCTCCTGCGGCTACCAGGTGCACAAACAAATCATCAAATACGTGAGGATGTTTTTTCAAAGCTTCATTCAGACTGGCTCCGCTCTCTACATCTGCAACCACCTGTTTCAACAGTTTCCGGAAGGTGGGGTTTTCCGTCTGTTCCGCCAGAATATTGAGCCCCTGAACGAGCGGAAGGCCGGCATCAATCATCGTGGAAAACTGCCGGGTGAAAATCACGAGATCTTTCTTTTTGATTTTGGGTTGCATGAACGCAACATTTTCAAAAAGATCCTTTGGCTTTTCCTTGATCTTCTTGACATCAAGATTGCGCCGTTTCAACTGGTTCCGCACGATTTTTTCATCAGCCGCTTCCAGCTCACCTTTTATCCTTCTGCCTTTTTTTGTTTCAGCAACCCATTGATAAACAGGCATATTTTCCCTCCTTTGGCCAACCCTGCAGCATCGAAATCGGAATATTCCAATATTTTTTGGATGTCAATGAGGTTTTTATTCCGTGCGTTCGTTTGGAATCCGGGAAAACGGCACAGACATATCATGAAAACGCGCTGCATGGATGATTTCCTTGGTCCTGTTATGCATTTTTTGTGCCATACATATGCGGCTCGTCCCGGAAATCAATTCCAGGGTTGGGTGACCGCCGGGTCCCACGAGAACTGCCGGGGAACAGGGAGAAAATGAGCATTTCCCTGGTAAAAAACTGAAGATCCGCCAAATGAAGCCGTATGAAGGCATTGCAGGGGGAAAATATAGGCGGGATTATTTGTCTCAGCAGTGTCAAGAAATCCATAGGTTGAGAATTATTCTTGACAACGGAGATCTATTGAGTGATATAAAGCGGTTTTAACAAGATCCGGGGAAAAAGGCTGATCCGGAGGGATCGGACACCCATAATCAGGGAGATGAGCTTCCGCTTTGGCTGCATCCGGATAAAAAATCATATTAAGGAGGTATGCGATTGTGAGCGAGATCAAAGCCCCGATGGCTGGAAAAATAATCGATGTTAAAGTGAGCGTTGGCGACACAGTGAGCGAAGGAGATGAGGTTGTCATCCTTGAGGCGATGAAAATGGAACTCCCGGTGACGGCAGAGGAATCCGGAACCGTGAAGGAAGTGAAATGCAGTAAGGGCGGCAACGTGGAAGGCGATGCGACGCTGGTCGTTCTTGAATGATGCCGGCATGAGTTGACGAGATCTCCCCAAGCATTTTCAGGCCCGGAGGAGTGTTTTTTATGGAAATAGAAGAGAAAATCGCAGAACTGGAAAGAAGAAATCGGGAGGCCGAACTGGGAGGTGGTCAAAAGCGGATAGATGCGCAGCACGCCAGGGGAAAAATGACGGCGAGGGAACGGCTTGATTATCTTCTTGATAAAGGCAGTTTCCAGGAGATAGATAAATTTGTTGTTCACCGGTGTCATGATTTCGGAATGGAAAAGAAGAAATTCCCCGGTGATGGCGTTGTAACCGGCTATGGAACAATAGATGGGAAACTGGTCTTTGTCTTTTCGCAGGATTTCACGGTGCTGGGAGGGTCCCTCAGCGGGCCGTTCGGCGAAAAGGTCTGCAAAATCATGGATCTCGCGTTGAAAAACGGTGCCCCTGTAATCGGGCTGAATGACTCCGGCGGAGCAAGGATCCAGGAAGGTGTCGTCAGCCTTGGGAGTTACGGGGAGATATTCAAGCGCAATGTGTGGTCCTCCGGTGTTGTGCCTCAGATTTCGGTCATCATGGGGCCCTGCGCCGGTGGAGCCGTTTATTCCCCGGCACTGACCGATTTTATCATCATGGTTAAAAAGACCAGCAACATGTTTATCACCGGTCCCGACGTAATTAAGGCCGTGACCTCCGAAGAAGTGACACCGGAAGAACTCGGGGGCGCCATGAGCCATAATACCAAGAGTGGTGTGGCCCATTTTGCAGAGGATTCCGACAAGGCGGCACTGGACAGAGTCAAAAAACTTCTGGAGTTTCTTCCCAGAAATTGCCGGCGTGCCCCCCGCTCGATCGTCTGCACGGATGACCCGGAGCGGACGGACAAGGCCCTGAATGACGTGGTCCCGACTAATCCCAAAATGCCCTATGACATCAAGGATATTATCGTGAATGTGCTGGACCATAATGAATTTCTGGAGGTCCAGAGGCATTTTGCAAAAAATATGGTGGTTGGTTTCGGACGATTGAAGGGCATGGTGGTGGGAATTGTGGCCAACCAGCCCAAATTCCTGGCCGGGTGTCTGGATATCAACGCCTCTGTGAAGTGCGCCAGATTCGTCCGTACCTGTGATGCGTTTAATATCCCGCTCGTCACATTTGTCGATGTGCCCGGTTTTCTGCCCGGGGTCAACCAGGAGTACGGGGGCATTATCAAACATGGTTCCAAGATCATCTATGCCTATTGTGAGGCAACCGTTCCAAAGATCACGGTAGTCACCCGCAAGGCATATGGCGGGGCCTATGACGTTATGTCCAGCAAACATCACGGCGGCGATATCAACTATGCGTATCCGACTGCCGAAATTGCGGTCATGGGTCCTGAAGGGGCAGTAAATATTGTATTCAGAAAAGAAATTGCCGCGGCCAAGGACCCGGAGGCAACCCGCCAGAAACTGATCGATGAATACAGGAAAAATTTTGCCAGCCCCTTCAAGGCGGCGGAGTTGGGCTATATCGACCAGATCATATCTCCGGAGTATACCCGGCCAAAGCTGATAAAGGCCTTGATGATGCTTAGGCAGAAGAAGGATTCCATCCCTGAAAGACGCCATGGGAATATTCCCTTGTAACAAACCCGTGATAACCGAGAGACGGATGGAAATGCGGGTTCCTTCTTGAATTTGGGAAGGCGGAAGGTGTTTCGGGAATCATTCTTTTCATCACCTGTCCTGTGATGTGTCTGCAAAGAGACAGACCTTACAGACACTTGGAAGCAGGCAAATAAAGCCACTACCGGCCTGACAGCCGTAGTGGTTTATTTGTTGTTAAGATCTTTGAAAAACGACCTCTTTTGCATCCCGTCGGCGCCTGCCTGTATATGGCGCGCGGACAGGTCAGACTCAAATTAATGATCTTTTCGCTTCTCCGGTTTTAATTTTCGTCTTTCTTGCTTGATCTGACACAAACGGGTCATTTCTCAAAGATCTCATTATGCAATGTTTTCCGGACCCAGGTTTCTGTTCCGGAGATAGTCATACGCCTGTCAATATGGTGCCTGTCGCTCATGAAATTCGGCAACCCGCTGTAAAAGCGGCATCTTGCGAAGGTGTCAACTTATCAGCAGAGGACAATTTTCAAAGGAGGGGAAAATGCCCAGTCACGATGGGAACAGAGAACTGAGGGACGCTTTAGATAAATGGACAGAGAGAGTGGAGGAACAATTAAAGAAACGGCCTGAAAGAAAACAGAATTTTGTTAACTCTTCCGGAATTCCGATAAAAAGAGTCTATACTCCGCTGGATTACGCCGAAGATGATTATCTGTCTGCAATCGGCCTGCCGGGAGAATATCCCTATACGAGAGGGGTCCAGCCGACCATGTACCGGGGGCGGTACTGGACGATGAGAATGTATGCCGGTTTTGCGACTGCCGAGGAATCCAACAGACGCTATAAGTTCCTGCTTGAGCAAGGGCAGACCGGGCTCTCGGTTGCTTTCGACCTGCCGACTCAAATCGGCTATGATTCAGACAGTGAGATGTCTATCGGAGAGGTGGGAAAGGTTGGTGTCGCTATTGATTCTCTTAAGGATATGGAGCTGCTTTTTGACGGCATCCCACTGGATAAAGTCAGCACATCCATGACCATCAATGCTCCGGCAGCCGTGTTGCTGGCCATGTATATCGCCGTTGCGGAAAAGCAGGGAGTTCCGCCGGACAAACTGAGAGGCACCATACAGAACGACATCCTGAAGGAATACTCGTCAAGAGGGACTTATATTTTCCCGCCCCAACCGTCCATGCGGATCATCACCGACATATTTTCATACTGTGCGGAAAACGTCCCCCTGTGGAATACAATCAGCATCAGCGGATATCATATCCGAGAGGCGGGTTCTACTGCGGTTCAGGAGGTTGCCTTTACGCTGGCAAACGGCATTGCTTACGTTGAGGCCGCCAGACAGGCCGGGCTTGATGTCGATACCTTTGCTCCAAGGCTTTCTTTTTTCTTCAATGCCCATCTTGATTTTTTTGAAGAA